>JACQAI010000107.1 GCA_016195115.1 Pseudomonadota bacterium | reverse complement strand
GTGACCCACGACCAGGAGGAGGCGCTGTCGATGGCCGATCGGGTGGCGGTCCTGAACCAGGGCCGGCTCGAGCAGTTCGGCGCCCCTCACGAGGTCTACGACCATCCGCAGTCGCTGTTCGTCAACACGTTCGTTGGCACCGCCAATCTGTTGCCCGGCAGGTTCGTCGGGCGCGACGGTGCCGGCGGACGGGTCGCGCTCGCGCTCGGCGGCGAGCTCGACACGCGCGCGCCGATCGAGCCGATTGCGGCCGGCGAGGCGGTCGCGGTGTGCATCCGGCCGGAGAACCTGCGGATCGCCGACACCGGCGCCGGGCTGCCCGGCACGGTCGAGATGGGCTTGCCGCTCGGCGCCGTGATCGTCCACGAGATCCGGCTCGCCGGCGGCGCCACCATGAAGATCTCCGAAGCCCGCGCCGTCGGCATGGCGCCGCGCGCCCCCGGCACCGCGGTCCGGGTGCAGCCGCAGTCGCGCGACGGCATCACGGTGTTTCGCTCACCCGCATCGCCCCCCACCAACCCAGGAGCCGATCGATGACCCCGACCCGCCGCCAGCTGATGACCACCGCGCTCACCCTGGGCGCGCTCCACCTTTTTCCCGGCATGAGCGCGGCGCAGGCGCGCCGGCTCGTGTTCGCGACCTTCACGGGCAGCTGGGAGGAGGCGCACGCCGCGGTGCTGGTGCCGGCTTTCCGCAAGGCCAACAACAATGCCGAGATCACCCTCGATCCGATGCTGTCGGTCGATCAGATCGCCAAGGTCAAGGCGGCGCTGCAGAACCCGCCGATCGACGTCATGCTGCATGATCCGGGTCCGGCGCTGCAGGCGATCGAGCAGGGGCTGGTCGAGCCGTTCCCGGTCGCCCAGTCGGCGCACTACAAGGACTTGATCAAGGACGCGCAGGACGACATGGGGCCGGCGCCGTTCTTCCAGGTCGTCGGCATCACGTACAATCCCGACAAGATCAAGACGCCGCCGACCTCGTGGACCGACATCTGGAAGCCCGAGTTCAAGGGCCGCGTCGGCATCACGAACTTGAACTCGACGCTCGGTACCGGCTGGCTGGTCGAGATCGCGCGCATGCGCGGCGGCAGCGAGGCCAACGTCGAGGCCGGCTTCAAGGCGATCGAGGAGCTGAAGCCCAACCTCGCGGCCGTCGCCGCCAATCCGGGCCAGCTCGCCACCCTCTACCAGCAAGGCCAGATCGACATCGGCCCGGGCAACTTCAACGCCATCCAGATCCTCAAGGCGCGCGGCGTGCCGGTCGAGTTCGTCGCCCCCAAGGAGGGTGCGATCGCCTTCAAGACGACGATCCACATCGTCAAGAACTCGCCGAACAAGGAACTCGCGGCCAAGCTGATCGACGCGTCGCTGTCGCCCGAGGTGCAGAAGGTGCTGATGGACGCGCCGTATTTGATCGTGCCGACCAACACCAAGGTGGCGATCGGCGGCGAGGTCGCCAAGCTGCTCGCCAAGAACCACGAGGAGATGAAGAAGAAGTTCGTCTTCCAGGATTGGCGCAAGATCAACGAGCAGCGCGCGCAGTGGATCGACCGCTTCAACCGCGAGATCAAGATCTGACGCGGGTGCGCCGCTGGCCATGACGGCCCGCGCGTCGCCCGCGCGCTACGACGCCAAGCTGGCGCTGCCGCTGGCGGCGTTCTTCGCCGTCTTCTTCCTGGCGCCGCTCGCCATCCTGGTGTTCGTCAGCCTGCACACCGACCCGTCGATGACCGCGCTCGGTCTCACCCAGTACGCCAAGTTCCTGCTCGATCCGTTCTCGTTGTCGGTGCTCGCCGGCACCTTGTGGGTCGGCGTCGAGGTGACGGCGCTGTGCCTGCTGCTCGGCTTCCCCCTGGCCTGGGCCTACGTGCGGGCGCCGCGCTGGGCGCAGGTCGCGATGATCTGGGTCATCCTGCTGCCGCTGCTGACCAGCGTGGTGGTGCGCACCTTCGCCTGGATCGTGATCCTGGGACGCCAGGGCATCGTCAACGCCACGCTGCTCGAGCTCGGCGTCGTCGACGGCCCGCTGCGCCTGCTCTACACCGAGGGCGGCATGGTGGTGGCGCTCGCCCAGGTGCAGATGCCCCTGATGGTGCTGCCGTTGATCACCGCGCTGTCGCGGCTCGATCCCAACCTGCTCGACGCTTCGGCGGCGCTCGGCGCGGGATATTGGCGCACCTTCTTCAAGGTAGTGCTGCCTTTGACGATCCCCGGGATCGTCGCTGGTTGCCTGCTCACCTACGCCGCGGCGATCACCGCCTTCATCACCCAGACCCTGATCGGCGGCGGCCAGCTGCTCTACATGCCGATGTACCTCTATCAGCAGGCCTCGACGCTCAACAACTGGCCGTTCGCCGCGGCGATCTCGATCATCTTCCTAGTCGCGGTGCTGCTCGCGGTCAGCCTCTTCAACAGCCTCGGCCGGCTGTCCAAGGGCCATGCCCAGGCGTAGGCGTCATGGCGTCGAGGCCTGGAGCTTCCGCGTCGCGATGGCGGGGCTGGCCGGCGCCTGCCTGCTGCTGCTCGTGCTGCCGACCTTCGTCGTCATCGTGGTGTCGTTCACCAGCGGGTTCTCATTGAAGTTCCCGCCGCCCGGCTACTCCCTCAAGTGGTACGCGGCGCTGCTCGACGCGTGGCAACTGCAGTTCGCCGCGGGCAACAGCCTCAAGGTGGCGGCCGGCACCACCGTGTCGGCGGTGGTGCTGGGCGTCGCGGCGGCGCTCGCCATCGCGCGCTCCGAGCGCTGGACCGCGCGCGTGCTCGACAGCCTGTTCATGTCGCCCTTGGTGCTGCCGGCGCTAGCGTTCGGCCTGGCGGCGCTGATGTTCTTCACCTTGATCGGCCTGCCGGTCTCGCCGCTGACCCTGGTGATCGGGCACACCGTCGTCTGCGTGCCCTACGTCGTGCGCACCACCGTCGCGGCGCTGGCGCAGCTCGATCCGGCGCTGCTCGAAAGCTCGGCGAGCCTGGGTGCCTCGCGGCTGCGCACCTTCCGGCGCGTGACCTTGCCGCTGATCCGGCCCGGCATCCTGGCCGGCGCCTTCATCGCCTTCATGTCGTCGTTCGACAACGTCCCGGTGTCCTTGTTCCTGCGCGATGCGCGCACCGACATGCTGCCGATCCGCATGTGGCAGGATCTCGAGGGCAAGCTCGACGTCACGATCGCCGCGGTCTCGGGCGCGATGATCGTCGTCACGCTCGCCCTCATGGTGCTGATGGAGCGCGCGGTCGGGCTGTCGCGCCGGCTGCGCTGACCGGTGCGTCCGGCTCAGCTGCCCCGATAGAGCGAGAACCCCCAGGGCGTGATCTTCATCGGCAGGTGATAGTGCTGATCGGGATCCGCGATCGTGAAGCGGAACGGCACGTCGGCCAGGAACGGCGGGTCGGCCTGGGCGACGCCCTGGGCCGCGAAGAACGCGCCGGCATGAAACACGACCTCGTAGGCGCCCGCCGGCAGCCGCTCGGTGACGATCGCGTGGTCGAGCGTCCCGGTCGCCGACAGCCGGCCCTCGGCGATGCGCCGGCGCGCCGGCGCCAGCGCGAACACGTCGACCGCCATGCCGTGGGCCGGCACCCCGCGCGCGACGTCGACCGCATGCACCGATAGTCCCGGCATCAGGTGCGGGTGACGGCGTGCCAGAGCACGCGCGTCTCGGCGCCCGGATCGCGCGCGACGCGGCATTCGGCGTCGAGGATCAGGGTCGCGCGCGCCGATTTGTCGTAGGCCGGCCACGCCGGGATCGCCGGATTGTCCGGCTTGCCGGTGCGCGCGAACGCCGCCCAGGTCGCCGTCATGGTCGCGGCGAGCCGGCGCGCGACCGGGCCGCGATCGGTCGAGTTCACCAGGTCGAGGGTGTCGAAGGTGAACGGCACGTCGAGGGCGTGGAACGCCTTGAGCCGGCCGTCGAACAGCGGCGTCTCCCAGTCGAACGAGTACATGTAGACCGGCGCCTGGCCGCGATCCGCCTTGCGCTCGGCCATCAGGAGCGAGCGGATGCGGAAGTTCGAGTCGGTCAGCGCGGCGATCAGGAGCTCGGCCGGGTTGTATTTGGGATGCAGCCGTCGATAGGTCTCGAGCACGCGCGCGGTGTCGGCGCCGGCGACCCGCTGCACGCGCGCCTCGAGCTCGGCGTCGGTCAAGGTGCGGTTCCACACCGCGTCGTCGGGCGCCAGGAAGATCGCCATCTCGTCCTTCATGCCGCCGACGATCAGAGGAATGTGGTCGGACGCGGCAGGGGCGACGGGATCAAAAGGATGCGCCGGGACCACCGTGCCGTCGACCAGCGGGCCGAAATTGTAGCGGTCGAACAGCGGCAGCGGCGGCGCCCCGATCGCCTTCTGCGCCGGGTCGACGGCGGCGAGCAGCCGCGCGATGGGCAAGGCCTGCAGCTTGTCGAGCTCGTTGCGCGTCAGGCCGAGCTCGCGCAGCACCGCTTCGGCGAGCTTGGTGGCGCGCGCGCGCTCGTTGAGCCGGATCGCCGAGCCGCTCTGCACGATGGCGCGGTGGAACAGGCCTTTTGCTGCCGGCATCGCGAGCAAGGTGCTGACCTTGGCGCCGCCGCCCGACTCGCCGAAGATCGTGACGTTGGCGGGATCGCCGCCGAAGCGGCCGATATTGTCGCGCACCCATTCGAGCGCCGCGACCATGTCGAGCGTGCCGGCGTTGGCCGACTGCGCGAACGCCGGGCCGCCGAGCTCGCCCAGATGCAGGTGGCCGAAGATGGTGAGGCGCTGGTTGACCGTGACGACCACGACGTCGCCGCGCCGCGCCAGGTTGGTGCCGCGCAGCCGATCGCCATTT
>JACQAI010000600.1 GCA_016195115.1 Pseudomonadota bacterium | reverse complement strand
GGCGCAGAACCGCCGGCTGCGCGCGCGGCTGCTCGCGACCGCGTGCCCGCGCACCAACATCGCCGAGACCATGCTGGCGGCGCTCGGCGACGAGCACGTGCCGCTGCTGGACGCCAGCCTGGGTTATCGCACCGCCTACCGCGAGGCCGCCGGCGCCGGCGTGATCGTGCATGACATGGGCTACACCGCGCTGGCCGCCGCCGAGGAGGTCGACGCGCTGACCAAGGAAGTGCTCGAGGTGCTGCACCCGCGCGGCGTGCCGAAACCGGTCAAGCGCGAGAAGCCCGAAGCCGACGACGACGAAGACTGACGGCGTCTTTCGCCGTCATTCGTCTGGATTGCTTCGCGGAGCCTGTCCTCGGGCCCGCCTACGGCGGGACCCGGGGGCTCGCAATGACGCCTACGGCGTCACTTCGCGGCGATCACCATGATCTCGACCAGGACCTCGGGGCGCGCCAGGCTGGCTTGCACGCAGGCGCGCGCCGGCGGGTTCTCGGGATCGACCCAGGCGTTCCACACCGAGTTCATGTCGGCGAACATCGCCATGTCCTTGATCCACAGGTTGGCGCGCAACAGCTTCGACTTGCTGCTGCCGGCCTCCTTCAAGTAGTGATCGATGCGGTCGAGGATCTGCTTGGTCTGGCCCTTGATGTCCTGCTTGGTGTCGGCGGCGGTCAATCCCGCGACATAAACCGTGTCGCCGTGCACGACGCAGCGGCTCATGCGCGGGCCGGGGCCTTGTGAAACGTCGATGCGCTTGATGTCGGCCATGTTCGGTTTCCTCCTAGCCCTTCAGGTTGCGGTCCCACAGCGTGAACAGGCGGCTCCAGCTCTCCTCGGCGGCCACCGGGTGGTAGACCGCGCGCTCGCCGAAGGCGAAGCCGTGACTGGTGCCCTTGAAGACCTCGACCGTGGCCTTGATGCCGGTGCGCTTGATCGCGGCCTTGAGGTCGGGGATGACGTTGTCGGGCACGGTGTGGTCGGTCTCGGCGAAGCCGAAATAGAGCTCGCCCTTGACCTTGTCCAACAGCAGGTGCGGCGAATCTTCCTTGTCGGTCACGATGCCGACGCCGTAGAGCGACTCCGCCGCCATCATGCGCGTCGGATAGCGCGCCGCCGCGGTGGTGATCATCCGGCCGCTCATGCAGTAGCCGACGCAGCCGACCGGGCCCGGCTTCACCTTGTCCTGGCCGTCGAGCCACTGGATCATGCCGCCGGTGTCGTCGGCGATCATCTGGTTGGTCAGGCTGTTCATGGCGGCACGGAACACGTTCATCATGTGATCGTCGCGGCGCGCGACATCGAGCCGGATCGTGCCCAGGCGATAGAACAGATCGGGCAGCAGGCAGAAATAGCCGTGCTTGGCGATGCGCCGGCACATGTTGCGCAGCTCCTCGCGGATGCCCGGCGCGTCCATGTAGAAGATGATGCCCGGGAACGCGCCCGGCTGGTCGGGACACACGGCAAAGCTCGGCATCGGGCCGTACTTGGTCGTGACGATGACGTCCTTCTCGATCATGGCGCGGCGTTCCTCCGGGAAGGGTTGGGCGAAATCGGCGGCCTCAGAGCCTTGCGCGATCGCGCCAGCTTGTCGAGTCGGGTTGTTCGCGCCTTCGGCTGCCGCGCGGTGACCAGGAAGGGCGCTCGCGCCTTCGGCTGCCGCGCTGCTTGTGCGGCGCGGTCGGGTCGGGCATAAACCCCGGCCGTGCTTCGACAGCAGCTCATCGATCACTACGGCGACGGCTGCCGGTTGCGCGCCTTCCAGCGCGCGCCCGGCTTCGGCGCGCATCTCTACGTCGTCGACGTGACGCGCCGCACGCGGCCGGTGCGCGTGCTCGGCTCGTTCGACAGCAAGGGCGTCCTGGTCGAGCAGTCGGCGATGGATCGCCTGAGGCCCGAGCGCCTCGCCTTCGGCTACGAGCGCCTGATGCTGCTCGCCTGCACCATGGTGCCGGAGCCGAAATCGGTGCTGCTGCTCGGCCTCGGCGGCGGCGCAATGTGGCGGCATCTTGACGCCTATCTACCCGATTGCGCGGTCACCATCGTCGAGCGCGATCCGCTCGTGCGCGCGCTGGCGCGGCGCTTCTTCCACGTCAAGCGGCCGGTCGTGATGGCCGACGCCGAGCACGTGGTCGCCGAGTCGCGCGGCCAGTTCGACGTCGTGATGGTCGACCTCTACGACTCGCGCGGCGCGACCGCGAAGGGCGGCCGCTTCTGGCGCGCCTGCCTGCGCGCGCTCAAGCCGCATGGCTGCCTGGCGGTCAACTGGGCCGATTTCGCCGGCGCCACCACGGCCGGGGGCGAGGCGGCGCGGCTCGCCGACGTCGCCGAGCGTGCGTTCTTCATCGGCGAGCGCATCCGCAACCCCAACGTCATTCAGTACGCGCCGACCTGGCGCGCCTTCCGACGCAGCCAGCTGTCGACCCGGCTGCGCCGCTTCGCCGAGGCACACTGTCTGCCGCGCGAGGATCGCGACGTGCTCAAGCGCTGCCGGCTGCTGACCCGCTACGAGGACGCCGAGGACGAGGTCGACGACTGAGCCGGCGGGCCTTCGCGAGTCGTTCGAGCCCAAATCTCATGTTATCCTCGGGCCTTCGCGGAGGACGCCATCGTGGTCAGCGCCCAGCTCAAGCAGCTCATCGACACCGCCGCACCTCTGTGGGCCGGCGAAGCCGAAGTGTTCACGACCTATTGGGACTGGCCGCAGCGCACGCGCGAGACCGACCGGCGGTGGCTCGCCCACCAGTGCTCGAAGGAGATCTGGGGCTCGGGCATCAGCGGCACCAAAGGCATCTTCCTCGAGCCGGCCGAGCAGCTGGTCGCGGCCTTCCCCAAGATCGACACCGAGATCGACCGCCACGAGGTGCTCGACATCGCCGAAGGCCTGTGGGCCGAGTTCGCCCACTACTGCGCCTTCGCCGACGCCTACGACGCGTTGGCGCTGCCCGGCGAGCCCAAGATCAATCCGCACGCGGTCAAGACCTCGTGGCCCGAGGACGGCGCGCTCACCGAGCTGCGCTTCGCCCACAAGCGCGACCATCCGAAGCTCGGCATGCGCGCGACCCGGTTTACCGAGGGCGGCTACTGCACCCTGTTCTCCGAGGGCATGAAGCTCGAGCAGCGCACCGACGGACCGCACGGCCGCGCCAACGCGCTGATCGCCACGGCCTGCCGGCGCGTCTACGATGACGAGTTCGGCCACATGCTGAAGGGCGTCGTCGGGCTGGATGACGAACATTTGAGCGACGCCGAGTGGCGGAGCTTGGCCGAGCTGTCGCTCGGGCAGCTCAGGCTGCGCATCCGCATGCGCAACGCCCAGTTTGGTTTGCCGCTGTCCGAGGCGCGCGTGCAGGCGATCTGTGCCGGCACCTGCGCGCCGCTCGCCTTCGACTACGCCAAGGCCCGGCTGGCGGCGTAACGCCGCCGGGCGGCGGCGGTCGAACCGTCTTAATTTAGGCACCGTTACACTTGAGACACCCGACCCCAAGGGGTAGATTTGCGGGGTAGGGAGATCAGCCATGGCCGCACCGATCCTTTCCGAGCCCCATTTCCACGATGAAGAGGCCGCCTTTGCCTACGTCGAGGCGCGGCTGTGGCCCAAGGGGCCTACCTGCCCTCACTGCGG
>JACQAI010000599.1 GCA_016195115.1 Pseudomonadota bacterium | reverse complement strand
CGAGCTGTGCGTGCGGGTCGACGACGAAACCAAGCACGCCCAGCTCGCAACCTTGAGCCGGATCTATCTCGCGTACTGCCAATGCACGCGCGGCGCCGACAAGATGATGATCGCGGCCGCTTTCACGAACGGTGATTCGGACAATCTGAGGGTCGGGCGCAACGGCGTGTTCTATGACCGCAAGGGGCGCGACTGGGACGCGAGCATCATCAAGATCGTCGAGCATCCGATCAGCCTCGCCGAGGCGTTCTTCCTGCCCTACAAGCAGGCCGGCCGGATGCTCGGCGAGCAGGTGCAGAAAATGGCCGCGGCGCGCGCCGCGGCGTCGCAGGGTCAGGCGGTCGCGCGCAGCCTCGCCACGGGCGCCGCCGCGCCGCCCGCCACCGCCGCGCCCGCCGCCCAGCAGGCGTTCGACGCTGCGCGCTTCGCCGGCATCTTCGCCGCGATCGGCCTGGCAATCGGCGCGATCGGCACCGCCATCGCCTCGATCGTCACGGGCTTCCTCAACCTTGCCTGGTGGCAGATGCCGCTCGCCGTGCTCGGCGTCATCCTGGCGATCTCGGGCCCCTCGATGGTGATCGCGGCGCTGAAGCTGCGCAGCCGCAACCTCGGGCCGATCCTCGACGCCTCGGGCTGGGCGGTGAACACGCGCCTGCGCGTCAACATTCCGTTCGGGACCGCGCTGACCGCGGTCGCGCAGCTGCCGCCCGGCGCGCAGCGCTCGCTGACCGACCCCTACGCCGAAAAGCACCGGCCGTGGGGGCTCTATCTCGGCCTCGCCGCCGTCGTCACGATCGTCGGCGCGCTGTGGTGGTACGGCTTCCTGGCCCAGTGGTTGCAGCTCTAGGCACGCATCGCCGCACCCCGCACCCCGACCTTCCCCCGCGAGGGGGGAAGGAGGCACAGTGGGGCGGCAGCGACGCGAACGGGGGAGCCCGCGCATGACGTTCTCGCTCATCGGCCGGTGCGCACGCACCGGACAGATCGGTTGCGCGGTCTCGACCTCGAACATTTCGGTCGGCTCGCGCGTGCCGTTCGCTCGCGCGCGCATCGGCGCCGTGCTGACCCAGAATCGCACCGATCCGCGCCTCGGCCCGCGCGGCCTCGACCTGCTGGCGTCGGGCTGCTCGGCCGACGAAGCGCTGGCCGCCCTGGTCGCGTCGACGCCGCACATCGGCTGGCGCCAGCTCGCGGTGATGGATGCCGGCGGGCGCACCGCCGCCTACACGGGCGCGCTCGTCAAGCCGCATCTCGGCATGATCCATGGCCGCGACTGCGTCGCGATCGGCAACATCCTGGCCAATGACCGCGTCGTGCCGGCGGTCGCCGAGGGTTTCGCCGCCGACGCCAGCGCGCCGCTGGCCGCCCGGCTGATCCGCGGGCTCGCCGCCGGGCTGGCAGCGGGCGGCGAGCACGGACCGGTGCGTTCGGCGGCGGTCACCGTGGTCGCCGAGGAGATCTTTCCGCTGGTCGACCTCAGGGTCGATGCGGCGGAGCAGCCGATCGCGGCGTTGGCCGCGCTGTGGGAGGAGTACGTGCCATGGGTCGACGAATTCGTCATCCGCGCGGTCGACCCGGACCGCGCCCAGGGCGTGTCATGACGCGCGCGCACTTCGGCCTCGCAGCGCTGGCGCTGCTCGTGTTCGCCGAGCCTGCGGCGGCCCAGGGCGTGCTGCGCATCGCGGTCGGCACCTCGCTCAGCACACTCGATCCGGCGCGCACGACCACCGGTGAGGAGTACATCTACGACAACCTGGTGTTCAGCGGCTTGACCCGCATGCGCGCCGATCTGTCGGTCGAGCCCGAGCTGGCCGAGCGCTGGGACTTTACGCCGGATCTCAAGTCCTGGACCTTCCACCTGCGCCGCGGCGTCAAGTTCCACAGCGGCCGCGAGATGGTCGCCCAGGACGTCATCAAATCCTTCGAGCGCATTCTCGACCCTGCGACCGGCGCGGCGCCGCGCACCAATTACGAGATGATCGAGCGCATGACCGCGGTCGACCCGCACACCGTGCGCTTCGATTTGAAATACGCCTACGGCGGCTTCGCCGACATCATGTCGGACCGCCAGGTCAAAATCGTGCCACACGACGGCATCGACGCGCTGCCGACCCAGCCAGTCGGCACCGGACCGTTCGTGTTCAAGAGCTACACGCCGGGCGATCGTCTGGTGCTGGCGCGCAACCCGGCCTACTGGGAGGCCGGCGCGCCCAAGCTCGACGGGGTCGAGCTCCGCGTCGTGCCCGAGATCGCCGTGCGGCTGGCGGCGCTGCAGGCCGGCGACCTCGACATCATCTGGGAGGTACCGCCGGAGCAGGCGAAGGCGCTCGGCGGCAAGCCTGGCGTGCGCGTCGACAGCGTGGCGACGGCGTCTTGGGACGCCGCGATCATGAACAGCGCGATCGCGCCGTTCAACGATCCGAAGGTGCGCCAAGCCTTCCATCTCGCGGTCGACAAGCGCGACGTCGTCGAGCTGACCTTGTCGGGCGAAGGCGCGCCGACCCACAGCCCGATCCCGCCCAACCACCCGTTCTTCAACAAGGACCTGCCGATTGGGAAGGCCGATCCGCGCGCGGCGCGCCAGATGCTCGCCGCGGCCGGCCACCCGAACGGCGTCAAGGTGCCCTTGGTCGTCCCTGCCGGACGCGCGATCCGCGAGAAGCTCGGCGTCACGTTGCAGCAGCTCGCCAAGCCGGGCGGCTTCGACATCGAGATCCAGCGCGTGCCGTTCGCGCGCTACAACGCCGAGATCTCCGGCAAGGCGCCGTTCTATGTCGACGGCTATTTCGCGCGGCCGACGGTCGACACCAGCACCTATCCGTTTCTGCACAGCAGCGGTTCGTGGAACGCCCGGCTGTTCCATTACAAAAATGCCCAGGTCGACGAGGTGCTCGACAAGGCGCGGCTGACCGGAAAGGCCGACGAGCAGAAACCGCTTTATCTCGCGTTGCAGAAACACCTGGTCGACGATCCGCCAGGCTACATCGCCTACGCGATCAACTTCGTTTGCGCCTATCGCACCACCGTGCAGGGCGTCGCGACCCACCCGATGCGCTGGTTCGACCTGCGGGCCGCGTCGATCGCACCCTGACGTAGCGCGCGTCGCGCGATGGCAGGATACGTCGCCCAGCGGCTCGGCTTCGTGGTGGTCGTCGTCTGGGTGATGTCGCTGCTGATCTTCGGCATCACGCATCTGCTGCCGGGCAACGTCGCCTACGCGATCCTGGGCCAGTACGCGACCGACGCCCAGGTCGCGGCGCTCGAGCAGGTGCTCGGCCTCAACGACCCGCTACCGGTGCAGTATTGGCGCTGGCTCTCCGGCCTGCTACGAGGCGACTTCGGCCAATCGCTCGTCATGCAGCGGCCGGCCGGGCCACTGATCCTCGAAGGGCTCGGTCGCTCGGCGATCCTCGGCGCGGCGTCGCTGACCCTGGTGGCGTTGATCGGCATCTGGCTGGGCGTGCACTCGGCGACCCATCCGGGCACGCTCGGCGACCGGCTCCTCACCCTGGCGCAGTACTTCTTCATCGCCGTGCCGGAGTTCTTTTGGGCGATCCTCGTCATCCTGTTCTTCTCGGCATGGCTGAAATGGCTGCCCGCGACCGGCTACACGCCGATCGCCGAAAGCGGCGTCATGGGCTGGCTGACCCATCTGCTGCTCCCGGTCGCGACCTTGACGGCCGGGCTGATCGCCCACGTCTCGCGCCTGACGCGGTCGAGCATGCTCGAGACCCTGCGCGCGCCCTACGTGCTGGCGGCGCGCGCCAAGGGCCTGCCCGAGCGCCTGGTGCTGCGGCGCCATGCGCTGCGCAACGCGCTACTGCCGACCATCACGGTGCTGGCGGTCGACGTCGGCATCCTGATCGGCGGCATCGTCGTGGTCGAGACCGTGTTCGCCTATCCGGGCCTCGGCCGGCTGCTGATCTTCGCCATCGAGCATCGCGACCTGCCGCTGCTGCAGGCCGGCATGCTGGTCGTCACCACGGTCTATGCGCTCGCCAACCTGGCGGCCGACTTGCTCTACGCCTGGGCCAACCCGCGCATCCGCTACGGACGCGCGATCGGATGACCGCGCTCGCGGCCACGACGCTGCGCCGCCTCGGCACGCTGCCGCCGACCCTGTTGTTCGGCGCCGTCGTGGTCGGGCTGTTCGTGCTGCTCGCCGTGCTCGGGCCGTGGATCGCGCCCTACGACTACGACGCCTTCAACGTGCGGGCTCGGCTGCAGCCGCCCGGGCCCGAGCATTGGCTGGGCACCGACGAGTTCGGCCGCGACGTGCTCTCGCGCGTGCTCGCCGGCGCGCCCTACTCGTTGACCATCGGCATCGGCGCCGCCGCGCTGAGCCTCGTGCTCGGCGTGCCGCTCGGCCTGATCGCCGCCTACGACCGCCGTGGCGGCGAGCTGATCATGCGCGGTGTCGACGTGCTGATCTCGGTGCCGCCGATCCTGCTCGGGCTGCTGCTGCTCGCCGTGACGACGCCGAGCCTGGGCAAGACGATCCTCGCAGTCGGCCTGGTCTACGTGCCCGTGATGACGCGCATCACGCGCTCGGTCGCGCTGGCGCTGCTCGCCGAGGACTTCATCGAGGCCGCGCGGGCGCGCGACGAGCACGTCGCCTATATGCTGCTGCGCGAGATCCTGCCCAACGCCTGGCCGCCGATCATCGTCGAGACCAGCCTGCGCATCACCTTCGCGGTGCTGCTCGGCTCGGCGCTGTCGTTCCTCGGGCTCGGCGCGCAGCCGCCGCTGAGCGAGTGGGGCCTCATGATCGCCGAGTCGCGCGCCTATATCGACCAGGCGCCGTGGATCGGCTTGGCGCCGGGCGTTGCGCTGTGCCTGCTCCTGATCGCCGTCAATCTGCTCGGCGAGGGGCTCCGCGAGGCGCTCGATCCGCGGCTGATCCGGCGGGGCGCGCCCTGAGTCCCGAAACGCTCCTGACGGTCGACCGCCTGAGCGTGCACTACGCGACGGCGCGCGGCAGCCTGCGCGCGCTCGACGACGTGTCGTTCCAGATCCCGCACGGCCGGGCCCTCGGCCTGGTCGGCGAGTCGGGCTCGGGCAAGAGCACCGCGGTACTGGCGCTGCTCGGCCTGCTGGGCCCGGAGGCGACCGTCACGGCAGACGCCGTCACGTTCCAGGGCACCGACCTGTTCGGCGCCGCCGGCCGCGCGCGCCGCGGCAACCGGCTCGCGACCGTGTTCCAGGATCCCGCCGCCGCCCTCAACCCGGCGCTGCCGGTCGGCCTGCAGATCGCCGAGCCCCTGATGGTGCACCGCGGCCTGGCGCGCCACTTGGCGCTGGCGCGCGCCGAGGACCTGCTGGCCGAGGTCGGCATCGCGCAGCCGCGCGCGATCGCGCGCGCTTTTCCGCATCAGCTGTCGGGCGGCATGAAGCAGCGCGTCCTGATCGCCACGGCGCTGTCGTGCGAGCCCGACCTGCTGCTGCTCGACGAACCGACCACGGCGCTCGACGTCACGGTCGAGGCGCAGATCCTCGACCTGCTCGATGCCCTGCGCGCGGCGCGCGGCCTCTCGCTGCTGCTGGTCAGCCACAATCTCGGCGTGGTCGACCGCGTGTGCGACGACGTCACCGTGCTGTATGCCGGCCGCGTCGTCGAGACCGGGCCGGTGGCGCAGGTGCTGCGCGCGCCGCGCCATCCCTACACCAAGGGGCTGCTGGGTGCGCTGCCGCGGCTCGACGGCGATCGGGTCACGCGCCTGACGCCGATCCCCGGCGGCCTGCCCGACCTGACCGAGGCGGATCCGGGCTGCAATTTCCGGCCGCGTTGCCCGTTCGCCGTCCCGGCCTGCATGCAGCCGCAAAGCCTGCAGCGCCTCGACCCCGGCAGCGTGTGCTGTCACCGCGGCCGCGAGCTTGCCGCGACGCCGTGGCCCGCCGACGACGTACCGCACGCCGACAGGCGCGCGCTCGGCGCCCCGTTGCTGGAGGCGCGCGACCTCGCCAAGACGTTCCGCCAGGGCGGTTGGCTGCGGCCGCGCGCCGCGATCCACGCGGTCGACGGCGTGTCGATCGATCTGCGCGCCGGCGAGGTGCTGGGCCTGGTCGGCGAGTCGGGCTCGGGCAAGTCGACCCTGGGGCGCCTGATCCTGCGCCTGCTCGCGTCCGACGCGGGCGCGGTGCGCTTCGGCGGCGCAGCACTGCCCGTCTGGCCGCCGACGGCATTCCGCCGGCGTGCCCAGATCGTGTTTCAGAATCCCGACAGCTCGCTCAACCCGCGCAAGACCGTGCGCGACGCGATCGCACGGCCGCTGCGACGCTTCGACATCGCCCAGGCCGGGGCGCTCGACCGGCGGGTCGACGAGCTGCTCGAGCTGGTGCGCCTGTCGCCGTCCTATCGCGGCCGCTATCCCCATCAGCTCTCGGGCGGCGAGAAGCAGCGGGTCAGCATCGCGCGCGCGATGGCGACGGCGCCGGATTTCGTGGTGTGCGACGAGGCCGTGTCGGCGCTCGACGTGTCGGTGCAGGCCGCGAT
>JACQAI010000598.1 GCA_016195115.1 Pseudomonadota bacterium | reverse complement strand
GATGCCGATGCCGAGCGCGGCGTTGAGCAGATGCTGGCCGGGAAACACCAGCGGCGCGCCGGTCACCAGGCCCTGCAGCTTGGCGAACGCCACCACCGAGCCGGTGAACGTCACCGCGCCGATCGCCAGGCCGATCGCCATCTCGACCAGGCTCTGGGTGTGGATGTTGCCGGCGGTGCCGATGCCGTAGGCGTCGGGCGCAAAGAACGCCGCGGCCGCGACGCATACCGCGGCGAGCCCGACCAGCGAGTGGAACGCCGCGACCAGCTGCGGCAGCGCGGTCATCTGGATCTTCCAGGCGATGTAGGCGCCGACCGCGCCGCCGACGGCGATCGCGGCGACGATCGTACCAAAGCTCAGCACCTGCGGGGTCGCGAGCGTCGTGACGATCGCGATCACCATGCCGGCGATGCCGAACAGGTTGCCGCGCCGCGCCGTCTCGGGCGACGACAGGCCGCGCAGCGCCATGATGAAGAGCACCGAGGCGACGAGGTACGCGAGCGCCGACAGGTTGGCGCTCACGAAGCGGCTCCTGTTGGTTTCTTCTTCTTGAACATCTGCAGCATGCGCTGCGTCACGATGAAGCCGCCGAAGATGTTGACGCTGGCGAGCGCGACCGCGACGAAGCCCATCACCTTGGAGAAATCGAACTGCGCCGGGCCAGCGGCGATCAGCGCGCCGACGATGATCACGCTCGAAATCGCATTGGTGACCGCCATCAAAGGCGAGTGCAGCGCCGGCGTCACGCGCCACACCACGTAGTAGCCGATGAAGCAGGCGAGCACGAACACGGTGAGGCCGAGCACCGCCGGATCGAGATGCATGCCGGCCGCGCCCTGCGCCGCCAGCAGCTTGGAGTTGAGCGCCAGCGCGTGGACGTCGTCGGCGAGCGTGCGGGCGCGCTCGGACAGCGTCGTCGCCGACTGGGCCAGCTCCTGCGGGGTCATGCGCGAGGTCTCCTAGGCGGCGGTCGACGCCGCGGCCGCCACTGCAGCGGCGGCCGGCCTGAGCACGGCACCGCCGAACAGCTCGTGCACGACCGCACCGCCGGTGGTCAGCAAGGTCGCCTTGATGATCTCGTCGGCGCGATCGAGCTTGAGCTGCTTGGTCTCCTTGTCGACCAGCAGGCTCAGGAAGGCGAGCAAGTTACGGGCGTAAAGGCTGGATGCGTCGGCCGCGACGCGGCTCGGCACGTTGGCGTGCGCGACGATGCGCACGCCGTGCCGGGTCACGATCTTGCCGTGCTCGGCGAGCTCGCAGTTGCCGCCCTGCTCGGCGGCCAGGTCGACGATTACCGAGCCCGGCTTCATGTCGCGTACCATCGCCTCGGTGATCAGGCGCGGCGCCGGCCGGCCGGGGATCAACGCGGTGCAGATCGCGATGTCCTGCTTCTTGAGCGTCTCGTGGATCTTGTCGGCTTGGCGGCGGCGATAATCCTCGCTCATCTCCTTGGCGTAGCCGCCGGCGGTCTCGGCGTCGCGCGCGGCGGCGGCGTCGACCTCGATGAATACCGCACCGAGCGACTGGACCTGCTCCTTGACGACGGCGCGGACGTCGAACGCCGAGACGATCGCGCCGAGGCGCCGCGCGGTCGCGATCGCCTGCAGCCCGGCGACGCCGGCGCCCAGCACCAGCACGCGCGCCGGCGGAATCGTGCCGGCCGCGGTCATCATCATCGGGAAGGCGTGGCCGAACTCGGCGGCGGCGTCGAGCACCGCCTTGTAGCCGGACAGGTTGGCCTGGCTCGACAGCACGTCCATGGTCTGGGCGCGCGTGATGCGCGGCACCAGCTCCATCGTGAAGCTGGTGAGGCCGGCGGCGGCGAACCGCGTCACGTGGTCGCCGGCGTAGGGCGCCAGCAGGCCGATCAGCACCGTGCCGGACTTCAGCAACGCGAGCTCGTCGAGCCCGCCCTCGCCCGGACCCAGCGGTCGCTGCACCTTGAGGACGACGTCGACGCCGAACACGACCATCGAGGGGTCGGCCGACAGCTCGGCCCCGGCGTCGCGGTAGGCCTGGTCGGGGAACGCCGCGGCGGCGCCCGCACCCTCCTCGACCGCGACCTGCCAGCCCAGCGCGACCATCTTCTTGACGGTGTCGGGCGATGCGGCGACGCGGGCCTCGGCCGGGCGGCGCTCCTTCAAAACTGCGATTCTCACGGGGCGGCCCGCGCTCCTCGAAATACCACGGTATGGCCAGGGATTTGGACCAGCGACATAGCCAAGCGGCCGGCTTTATTCAAGCCGGAAACCGTCGCGGTAGCCCAGTGCAATACGCATTCCAGCCCCCGCGCGAGGGCGGCCCCTAGGGACAGTACTTGCCGAAGCGGTCCGAGGGATGGGCTTTTTCGGCCTGCCAGGTGCCGGCGAGCGCCCTGAGCGCGTCCTCGTCGGCCATCTTGATCTGCTGGGAGGCCGCCTGCTGCATCTTGTTGATGCCGTATTGCTCGCGCAGCGTGGTGTTGAGGTCTCGCCCGGCGATCTCAGCCCACAGCCATTGGCGCGCCGGATTGGCCGGCACTCCCTTGCCCTCGGCATAGAGGAGCGCCAACCGGATCTGGGCGTTGCGGTCGCCGCGTTCGGCGGCCAGACAGACGATGCGCGCCGCGACACCGAGATCCGTGGGGACTACGGTGCCGGTGGCGTAGTAGCGCGCCAGCAGGTCGTAGCCGGTATTCTCGCCGGCCAGCGCCAGCACCAGGGCTTCGTTGAACGCGTGCGGATAGTCCTTGCGGTTCTCGGCCTCGGCGATCGCCCGGGTGTAGTCCTTCCACATGATCGCCGCCGCGGGCCCCAGCCCGAGCGCGGCCAATAGCAAGCCCGAGAACACGGCGAGACGGAGCGGACGCATGATCGACCCGGTACAGCGATGGATCGCCCAGCATAGCCCAATCGGTCGATCAATGGATCGGCCGGCTCGGCCGAGACGCCGGCGATGAAGCCCGCGTTCGTCCTGGCCGCCGTCCTGGTACCCCTGCTGATCGGCGCCGCGGTGATCAGCGCGTGGATCTGGGGCGAGATCGGCGATACCCCGATCGGCGCCCAGGGCTACGTCGCGCTCGGCCTCGGCGTGGTCGCGACCCTGGCGGTCGGCGGCGGGTTGATGTGGCTGGTGTTCTACAGCAGCCGGCACGGCTACGACGACCGCGCCGGCCGCGATCCGGAGGCGGATTAAGCCGCCGAGCCGAGCGTCGCGACGGCGGCGCGCTGGCGTGCCGCGCTGTCGAGCACGGCCAGGGTCGCGGTCGGCAGCGCGGCGAATTTGAGCGCCATTGCCGGCCGACCCGTCGCGCTCTCGGTCACCTGGCGGATCACGCCGGCGCTGAACGGCTTGGGCTCCTGGGCCTTGTCGTGGCGCAGCAGGCCGTGCACCCGCCCGCCGGGCGCCGCCGGCAAGGGTGCGCCGGCCACCACCAACCCGGAGAACGACCACGCCAGGGTCGGACGGCTCAGCATGACGGTCATCTGGGGCCCGCGACCGAGCGGGTCGCGACGGCGCTGCGCCTCGAACGCGTCCATCAGGGCAGAGCCGTGCAGGTTCACCCAGGTGAACGCGGCGCCGATCAGCTGGCGCGCCGAGATGCTGCGCGTCACCACGGCCTCGAACACGCCGCAGCCCACCGCGCCGTCGAACTGGAACACGCCGCTGAATTGCGCGCCGGGCGTCAGGTCCTGCGCGAGATTGCGCACGATCAGCTGGGTCGGCGACCAGAACGGCGTGCGATAGGCGGTCTCGATCAGATCGACCAGCAAGGTCGGCGCGACATAGCGCTGGTCGCGCGCCGTGGCGCGGCGCGCCGGGGCCGGCTGGTCGGTGGCGTGATCGGCGATGACGTGCATGGACGGTCTCCCCGCGCTCAGGCTGCTTTGCTCTCGTCGGCCGCCGCCATCATGACGTCGGCCAAGGTGCGATAGGCGGTCGCCCACGCGGCGCGATACTCGGACGTGAACATGCGGCCGAGCTCATCGCCGAGCGCCTGCAGCAGCGCCTGCTCGACCAGGGCGAAATGCGCCGGCGTGGCGCCGTAGCGGGCGTGGCGCGCGCCGAGGTCGCGCAGCGAGCCGAGCAGCGGCGTCAGGTTGTCGAGCGCGCGCACCACGGTGTCGATGGCGATCGACAGGTTGGCGCCGTGCTTCTCCATGTCGCCGGGGAACAGCGCGCGCAGGCTAGGATCGAGCGCAAACAGCCGCGCGTAGACCCAGCCGCCCAGCCGGGCGCGGTCGCGGCCGAGCCGGATCAGGGTCTGGCGGATCAGGTTGATCTGGTGACGGGTCATGGTCCGGTGCCTCGGGTTGCGACCGGCGGCTTGAACGCCGCTCGGACGCCGGCACCATCGGCCCGGACTGTTTCAGTCCGACATCGCCGACCGGGAAATCGTGTTTCAGTTGTTTCAGCCGGCGGATTTGCCGCCGTTCGACAGGGCGGCGACGACGCGACGCACCTCGTTGGGCACGAACGGCTTCTCGATCACCGGCCGGCCCGAGGAGGCGACGAACTCGCTGGCCGCCTGGCCGAGGGTGTCGCCGGTGACGAACACGGTGCGGGCGCACAGCGGCGCGCGTTCGGCGGCGAGGAACGCGTAGAATGCCGGACCGTCGAGATCGGGCATCCGGAGGTCGCACAGGATGGCGTCGTAGTCGTGCGCCATGGCCAGGCGCTGGGCCTCGCGGCCGCCGGTCGCGACGTCGCAGCGAAAGCCTTCGCGCGCCAGGATCTGGG
>JACQAI010000597.1 GCA_016195115.1 Pseudomonadota bacterium | reverse complement strand
TGTTGGCCATGGCGCCGCCGATGATCAGGCGATCGACCTTGGCGACCAGGTTGCCGAGCAGCGCGAGCTTGGTCGAGACCTTGGCGCCACCGACGATCGCGACCACCGGGCGCGCGGGATGCTCGAGCGCCTTGCCGAGCGCCTCGAGCTCGGCCTGCATCAGGCGGCCCGCCGCCGCGGGCAGCAGGGCCGCCAGCCCGGCGGTCGAGGCGTGCGCCCGGTGCGCCACCGAGAACGCATCGTTGACGTAGGCGTCGCCGAGCTCCGCGAGCGCGCGCGTGAAGTCCGGGTCGTTGGCCTCCTCGCCCTGGTGGAAGCGCAGGTTCTCCAGCAACAGCAGGGCGCCGGGCGCGAGCTTGGCGACCGCGCCGGCGGCTATCGGGCCGACGCAGTCGGTCGCGAACGCAACCGCGCGGCCGGGCAATGCGTGACGCAAAGGCTCCAGGAGAAGCGCCAGCGACAGCTTGGGATCGGGCCCCTTGGGTCGACCGAAATGCGACAGCACGACGACCTTGGCGCGCTTGTCGGCGAGCTCGGCCAAGGTGCTGGCGACGCGTTCGATCCGGGTCGCGTCGGTCACCTCGCCGTCCTTCATCGGCACGTTCAGGTCGACGCGCACGAGCACACGGCGGTCGGCGACGTCGAGGTCATCGAGGGTGCGGAAATCGGGCATGCCAGGGTCGTTAAAGCGCAAGCGCGCCGGCGCTTCAACCCTCGCCCCTCCGGGGAGAGGGAGAAGCGGCGTCGCTCAGCTTTCGATCACGCGCTCGCGTAGCGCCCAGCGCGCCTTGGGGTCTTCGATCTCGAGCACCCACAGGTCGTAGTCGCGTTGGACTTGGCGTTGGATGTAGGCGTCGGCATCGGCCTCGGCCACCGGGTCGGCGCCGGTCGCGCACAGCCACGCCGGATTGGCGTCGCGGTCGCGCACCTGGGTGTAGACCCGGCAACCGGCGTCATAGCGATTGACCTTGATCAGGATGGCGCCGCCGGTCGGATCGCCGCGCCGCACGATGGTCGCCGGAATGCCGTCGCGATCGCACAGCCGGATCTGCGCCTTGAGCCACAGCTCGGCCTTGAGCCTATCCTCGGCCATGCGCCGTTGTTGACTCCGTGTCCTGAATCGCCAGCATCTTGCCTCGTGACCGACCCTTCCCCCAACCGCTTTCGCGCGGCCCTGATCACCGGGGCGTCAAGCGGCATCGGCGCGGCGTTCGCGGCGCTGCTGCCGGCGCCGACGACGCTCGTGCTGACCGGCCGCGATCGCGCCGCGCTGGAGCAGCTGCGCGACGGCTTGGCGGCGCCCGAGCGGGTCGATCTCGTGGTCGCCGACCTGGCGCAGCCCGCCGATCGCGCGCGGCTGATCGAGGCCGCCGAGGCGAGGAACATCGATCTGCTGGTCAACAATGCCGGCCTCGGCGCGTTCGGCCTGGTGATCGAGAACGATCCGCGGCGCGAGGCCGAGATGGCCGAGGTCAACGTCGTGGCGCCCGTGGTGCTGACCCGGGCGCTGCTGCCCGGCATGCTGGCACGGGCGCGCGCCGAGGGCCGGCGCGGCGGCGTCATCGTGGTCTCGAGCGTGGTCGGCTTCGGCCCGGTACCGCGCTTCGCGACCTATGCCGCGACCAAGGCGTTCGACCTGCACTACGCCGAGGCGCTGGCGACCGAGCTCGCCGACAGCCCGATCGATGTGCTGGCGCTATGCCCAGGCGCGACCAAGACGGCGTTCGGCGCGCGCGCCGGCACGCCGGTCGGTCCGGCATCGCTGGCACACTCGGCCGAGCGGGTCGCGCGCGAGGGTCTGGCGGCGCTCGGCCGGCGCCCCGTCCATGTCGTCGGCGGCGCCAATCTCGCGACCGCGCTCAGCCTACGCCTGCTGCCGCGGCCGCTGATCCGCCGCGGCGTCGCCGCGGTCAATGCGCGCCTCGCGCGCCGACCCAAGCGGGAATAGCGCGATGCGCCGGCCCGGCCTGATCGACTATCTCGCCTACAGCGTCAGCCAGACCGCGCGGGTCGGTTGGTTCTACAGCCAGTATCGCGCCGCGCAGAGCCTGGCGCCTCGGCTGCCCGCCAGGCGTTGGCCCAAGCCAGGTACGGGCGCTCCGGGTTTGGGCCGCAGCCTGATGGCCGACCTGCGCGCGCTGATGCGCCGCGATTGGGAGAACATCCGCGCCGGTCTCTACAAGCCGCCGCACGACCTGGTGCCGTCGCCGCGCGCGGCGCTGCGTCAGGCGCTGCGCTTTTTCGCCGACCTGCCGGCGGTCAACCTGAGGCGGCGCGAACGCCTGCACAGCGAGGTCCACGCCGACGCCCCGGCCGGTCGCTACCCGCGCTATTACCTGCAGAATTTCCACTACCAGACCGACGGCTACCTGAGCGAGCGCTCGGCCGCGCTCTACGACTACCAAGTCGAGGTGCTGTTCCTCGGCGGCGCCGACGCGATGCGGCGCCAAGCGCTGCCGGCGCTGCGCGCGGGCCTGGCCGACCGGCCCGACGCGCGCCTGCTCGACGTCGCCTGCGGCACCGGGCGCTTCCTGTCGTTCGTCAAGGACAACTTTCCAGGCCTGCGCGTCACCGGGCTCGATCTCAGCCCGGCGTATCTCGACCAGGCGGCGCGCACCTTGCGGCGCTGGGACGGTATCGAACTCGTGCACGCCAATGCCGAGGCGATGCCGCTCGCCGACGCCTCGGTCGACGCCGTCACCTGCGTCTACCTGTTTCACGAGCTGCCGCGCGCGGTGCGCGCCCAGGTGACGGCCGAGATCGCGCGCGTGCTCAAGCCGGGTGGGACCTTCGTGCTGGTCGATTCGTTGCAGCGCGGCGACCGGCCGCTCTACGACCCGCTGCTCGAGCGCTTCCCGGTGTCGTTCCACGAACCGTATTACGCCGACTATATCGGCCTGGACCTGCGCGCGCTGCTGGCCGACAGCGGGTTGACGGTCGACGTTATCGAGCTCGCCTTCCTGTCGAAGGTCGTGGTCGCGACCCGAGCGGTATGACGTCGGCGGCATGCCGGCGCGGCCGGATTAATGGCGCGCGTGGGTCGTTTGACGGGGATTGACGCCACAGGACCGAGGTCGCGTTGGTCGCCTTGAAGCAGCGCTCGCGTTCGTCGTTCCAGAACATCATCCGGGTTTGCGATCAGGCGGGTCGTCCGCTCGGCGAAGGCAAGCTGCCGGCCGAGGCGCTTGGGGACGTGCCCATGACCCTGCGCGCCTGCCGCTATCCCGGCTCGCGCTTCCGCCACGCCCACCCCATGAACCTGTCGGCGCTGCAGCAAATCAAGGACTGCTGGGACGACTGTCGCGAGATGCTCGTCTGGTTGCGCGCGCACCATCTCGAGTCGGTCGGGTCCGACCGAGTGACGCTGTCGGACCTGTGGCGCATCGCGCGCCTCGGGCAAAGCCTGCCAGGCTGGATGCTGTTGCGACGCGTCGATCCGATTGCCGACGGCGGGCTGCCGACGGCGGTCGCCGCCGTCTTCAAAGTCGTGATCGGCATCAACCTCGCGACGCAGAGCCTGCACCTGACGTCGATGCTCAACGGGACCTACGACGACGACGACGCAGCCGACGCGCAACACCTGCTCGATCACATTGAAGCCCACGGCCTTCTGATCGGACCGAACCAGGTGTGCGCCGGGCCGCGCCGCATGATCGCCGAGGTGCTGGAGCTGCTGATCGCCGGCGGCCGGCGGCCAGCAAGCGGCGATGACGCGCTCGCGACCTTGATCGGAGATCCGGCGGCGTTCAGCCGCTATGCCGCCCAGGCGATGCGCTTCCAGGCCGCGGGCTACGTCGCCGACGTATTCGGTCATGCCTTGGTGCATGCGGTTGCGGCGACGCTCGACGCGCATCCTGCCACGGAGCCGCCAACGGCGCGGCCTGCGGTCGAGGTGCTGCGGGCCTCGCTGTCGACGCACGGCCTGCTGGCGCCGGCCCTGAACCTGACCCCGCCGCAGCTCGCCGGTTTGGCGAGATCGATCCATCGCTTCATGGCCGGCCCGCAGCTCGACGGCAGCGTCACGAGCGCGCTGATCGTGTGCCTGATCGACGCCTGGCTGCAGCCGCGCGCTGCGGCCCAAGCCGAGCTGGCGCGCTTCGTCGGCACTGACGTGTCCGCGCCTTTGACCGGATTGCTCGCAACCCATCTCGCGGTCGAGCACTACTGGCTGCTGCTCAACCTGGTCGGGGACGCCGCACTCGAGCAGTTTCTCGGCCATGAGGTTCAACCGCACGCTCTGGCTGCGCTCGACGCACAGCTCGGCGACACACCGCTGCGGCGCTGCTTCGAGGCAATCTTCGAGCTGTCGATCGTCCAGGACGACGCCGGCGCGCGCCTCACGCGCGGTGCACGCGAGCTGCGCATCGGCACCAGTTTTCTTTAAGACGCTATTCGCCGGTGATGTTGAGCGCCTTCAGGTTCGACAAGGTGATCTGATTGAGCGGCAGGCGCTGCTCGCGGGCGACGCGCGCGGCCCTGATGACGATCACGAGGAAGCCTTCGAGCCGCGAATCGAGCTTGATCGTGCTCTTGGCGTCCTTGAGGGTGAGCTCCATCCAACCCTCGGTCTTGTCGCGCTTGACCGCGTAGTACGCCAAGGTCATGCGCGCCAGATCGGTCCAGGCGACGCGGGCGCTGCGGAAGCTCGTGAGCGTAATCGCCTCGTCGTCGACCGAT
>JACQAI010000596.1 GCA_016195115.1 Pseudomonadota bacterium | reverse complement strand
GGCGCCACCATGCTGCAGCCGGTCGGCGGCATGGGGCGTATCGGCGAGGCTTTCGGGCGCAAGCTCGGCAAGGTGATCAGCTACGACGCCGAGGTCATCGAGCTGCGCAGGGCCGGAACCGGCGCGCGGATCGTCTGGCGCCACCGCAAGACCGGCGTCGGCAGCGCGCTCGACGCTGCGCACGTGATCTGCACGATTCCGCCGCCGGTGTTGAAGTCGCTCGACGCCGACTTCGCGCCCGAGGTCACGCGCGCGCTGGCGGCGGTAGCCTACATCCCCGCCGCCAAGGTCGCGTTCCGGGCCGAGCGCCGTTTCTGGGAGCTCGACCAGCAGCTCTACGGCGGCATCTCGTGGACCAGCCGCGACATCACGCAGATCTGGTATCCCTCGACCGGGTTCCATCACAAGAAGGGCATCCTGGTCGGTGCCTACATCTGGACCGACGCGATCGGCGAGGCGTTCGCCGCCAAGCCGCTCAGCCAGCGCCTGGTCGACGCGCTGGCCGACGGCGAGCGCGTTCATCCGGGCTACGGCGCGGCGCTGACCAAGGGCGTCTCGGTGGCGTGGTCGAAGGTGCCGTTCAGCGTCGGCGGTTGGTCCGAGTGGACACGCGAGACGCGGCGCGACGTCTATCCGGTGCTGCTCAAGGGCGACGGCCCGTTCCTGTTCGCCGGCGAGCACCTGTCCTACGTCACGGGGTGGCAGGAAGGCTCGGTCCTGTCGGCCCACGTCGCGATCGAGCAGCTGGCGCAACGGGTACGGGAGAAGTCGACATGAGATCATGGCTCGGGCTCGCGATGGTGATGGCGCTTGCCGCGCCGGCGCACGCGGCCGACATCGTGCGCCACAAGAGCGGCCCCGACTCGCCGATCCTGCTCGGCGCCGCCGTGCCGCCCGGCGCGACGCTCACCTTCCTGTCAGGCCAGGTGCCGCCGGTGATCGATCGTCAGGCGCCGGCCGACAGCCCGCGCGCCTACGGCGACACCAAGACCCAGACGATCGGCGTATTGAACCGCATCCGGGTCGCGCTCGAGGGCATGGGGCTGTCGATGGGCGACGTCGTCAAGATGACGGTGTTCCTGGTCGGCGATCCGGCCAACGGCGGCAAGATGGACTTCAAAGGTTTTTCCGAGGGCTACGCGCAGTTCTTCGGCACGAGCGGGCAACCCAACGTGGTGGCGCGCTCGACCATGCAGGTCGCGGCGCTGGTCAGCCCCGGCTGGTTGGTCGAGATCGAGGTCATCGCCGCGAAGTGACGCGGCGGAGCCGCGTCATCCCGGCGAAGGCCGGGATCCAGGAAATCGAATGACGCAACGCAAGCCAGAGGAGGAAACCATGGTCGGTCACAAGATACTGACACTTGCGAGTGTGCTGGGCGTGAGCGCCGCGTTGGCGTCGAGCGCCTGGGCGGATTGCGGCCCGGCGAGCTGGCAGGACTGCGCCGGCAAGCCTTGGGTGACCGGCAAGCTCGACACCCCGATCGGCGAGGTTTGGTGGCCCAACAAGCTGTGGGGCGGCGACGACGAGGCCGGCTCGACCAACTGGTTCACCAAGCCCGACGTGGTCAAGCGCGGCTTGTCCGAGGCCCGGCAGGGCAAGGTCTATCGCCTCGGCCATCCCTACACCATGAACATGCCGCTGTTCGGGACGCGCAAGTTCGTCATCCGCATCCCGGGCTCGCCGACCGGCGGGCCGTTCGGCGCCAACAAGACGGTCTACAACGACGAGTACGTCGCCACCGAGATCGGCCAGGTCGGCACGCAGTTCGACGGCCTCGGCCACATTGGCGTGCAGGTCGGCAACGCCGGCGACAAGGCCAACATGCGCTTCTACAACGGCCGCACCATGGAGGAGATCGGCGACGAGAACGGCCTCAAGAAGAACGGCATCGAGAAGCTGAACCCGCTGGTCGGGCGCGGCATCTTGATCGATGTCGCCGGCGCGCGTGGCGTCGAGGCCATGGAGGTCGGCCAGGAGATCCTGGTCGCCGACGTGCGCAACGCGCTGCAGAAGCAGGGTATGGCGAACTTCGAGTTCCGCCCGGGCGACATCGTGCTGTTCCGCACCGGCTGGTCGAAGTACTGGATCAAGGACAACACGAAATACAACAGCGGCGAGCCGGGCATCGGCATGGAGGTCGCGCGCTGGCTGTCCGACACCGTGCAGGCCGGCGGCGTCGGCGCCGACACCTGGGCGACCGAGGTCGTGCCGAATCCCGATCCGGGTTGCGCGTTCTGCGCCGCGCACACGCATCTGCTGGCCCGCCACGGCATCGTCAACCAGGAGAACCTGAACCTCGACGAAATCGCGCGCGACCGCGTCTACACCTTCCTCTACGTCTTCACCCCGATGCCGATCGCCGGCGCCACCGGCTCGGCCGGTTCCCCGATCGCGATCAAGTAGGAAAGTGGACACCCCATGCCCCTCTTCCCCATCGGGGGAGAGGGTAGGGTGAGGGGGCGCTCATCACCCGGTGACCAGCAGGGTGCGGCGGTTGAGCGGTTGCACCGGGCGGGCGTTGAGCGGGAACAGCTTGGCGAAGGCCTGCGCTTGCCCCAGCGAGATCGCGACCGGCTGGGCGTAGACGATCCAGGTGACGCCCTCCGAGCACGGCGGCGTGGTCAGCGAGCCCTGGTAGCGGAAGTGGCGCGGCTTGACCGGAAAGGCCGGATCGAGCGCGAGCGTCACACCCGGCACCTCGCGCTCGGGACCTTCCTGGCTCGGCATCGCCGCCCAGATCGGCTCGAACGCGGCCAGCGGCTTGGCGCCGGGATCGTAGAACACCCCGATCACCGCCAGCTTGCCGGCGGCGTTGCGATGGACGTAATGCGCCTCGAGCGACTTGGGCTTGCCGGCGAGCAGGTGCTCGCTCGGATGGTGGAAGTGGAACTGCAGTAGCTCGTAGCGCTCGGCCTCGATCGTGACGCTCGAGCCCGGCGCGGCGTTGACCTGGATGGTGTGGCCGTTGTTGACGATCTTGAGCGGCATCGGCTTGTAGTCGCGCTGGATCAGGTCGCGAGAGCCGCTGAGGGGCGCGCGCAAGTCGATCGGCGTTTGCAGCTTGCCGGTCGAGCAGGTGTTGAACTCGGGCTTGAGATGGCCCCAGTGCGCGGGCCCGTGCTCGCCGCGATAGCCCCACTCGTCGGCCTCGGCGGGGCGGCACAGCGGGCAGGCCACGGCGGCAGCGAGGGCGATGGAGCCGCTCAACAAGCGGCGGCGCGATAAGCGATCGGTCACGGCGAACCCTCCAGGTCGATTCAAGTTATTTTGAATTGGTGAGACTTGAATATCATCTCCTCGTCGTCATTGCGAGGAGCACAGCGACGATGCAATCCAGACGCCCGCTAGATTGCTTCGCTTCGCTCGCAATGACGAAAAAGGTAGCGTCCGACGCTACGCCAGCCAGGTCAGGCGGCCGTAGCGCTGCTGCTCGAAGCCGGCGATCTCGCGCTCATGGCGCAAGGTCAGCTGGATGTCGTCCAGCCCGTTCAAGAGGCAATGCTTGCGCGACGGTTCCAGCTGGAAGGCGTGGCGCGCGCCGTCGGGCGTGAGCACGGCGTCGTGCTCGAGATCGACGGTCACCTGGGCGCCGGGCTGCGCGGCGAGCTGGCGCAGCAGATCGGCGACCGCGGCCTCGGGCAGCACCGCGGCGACGACGCCGTTCTTGGCGCAGTTGTTGAAGAAGATATCGCCGAAGCTGGGTGCGATGACGGCGCGGAAGCCGCAGTCGTGCAGCGCGTAGACCGCGCCCTCGCGGCTCGAGCCGCAGCCGAAGTTGCGCAACGCGACGAGGATGCGCGCCGGCTGGTAGGGCGCGCGGTTGAGCACGAAGTCGGGATCTTGCGCGCCGTCGGCGCTGACGCGGATGTCGTTGAACAGAAAATTGCCGTAGCCGGCGCTGCGCGGCTTGCGCAGGAAGCGTGCCGGGATGATCTGGTCGGTGTTGACGTTCTCCATCGCGAGCGGTGCGGCGACGGCGGTCAGGGTGCGGAACGGCTCCATCGCGCTACCCGAGCTTGCGCACGTCGGTGAGCTTGCCGGTGACCGCGGCGGCGGCCGCCATCGCCGGCGACATCAGGTGCGTGCGCGCGCCCTTGCCCTGGCGGCCTTCGAAATTGCGGTTCGAGGTCGAGGCGCAGCGCTCGCCGGCGGCGACCAGATCGCCGTTCATGCCGACGCACATCGAGCAGCCCGGCTCGCGCCACTCGAAGCCGGCGGCGGTGAACACGCGGTCGAGCCCTTCGGCCTCGGCGTCGCGCTTGACCTGCTGCGATCCGGCGACCACCAGCGTCGGCACCACCGCCTTGCGGCCGCGCGCGATCGTCGCGGCGGCGCGCAGGTCGGGCAGCCGGCTGTTGGTGCACGAGCCGATGAACACCCGGTCGACCGCGATGTCGGTCAGCGCCATCCCGGGCGTCAGGCCCATGTAGGCGAGCGCGCGCGAGAGGTAGGCCTGTCGGTCCGGATCGGACGTGGCGGCGGGGTCGGGCACGCGTCCGGTGATCGGCAGGGCGTCCTCGGGGCAGGTGCCCCAGGTCACGGTCGGCGCCAGCGAGGCCGCGTCGAGCGCAACCTCGCGGTCGAAGCGCGCGCCGGCATCGGACGGTAGCGACCGCCAGTGCGCGAGCGCGGCGTCCCAGTCCTTGCCCTTGGGCGTGTGGGGACGGCCGGCGAGATAGGCGTAAGTGGCATCGTCCGGCGCGATCATGCCGGCGCGCGCACCGGCCTCGATCGACATGTTGCACACCGTCAGGCGTTCCTCGATCGCGAGGTCGCGGATCGCCGAGCCGGCGTATTCGATGACGTGGCCGACCGCGCCGCCGATGCCGATCTTGGCGATGATGCCGAGGATGACGTCCTTGGCGGTGACGCCGGCCGGCAGCGCGCCGTCGACCGTGATCCGCATGGTCTTCGGCTGCTTCTGCCACACCGTCTGGGTGCTCAGCACGTGCTCGAGCTCGGACTGGCCGATGCCGAAGGCCAGCGCGCCCAGCGCGCCGTGGGTCGAGGTGTGGCTGTCGCCGCACACGATCACCAAGCCCGGCTGGGTCAGGCCGAGCTCGGG
>JACQAI010000139.1 GCA_016195115.1 Pseudomonadota bacterium | reverse complement strand
GGCGGGATCGCGTCCGGCGCCGCGCGCCACCGCCGCGATGCGCGCGGTGACCGCCACGAGCGCCGCGGCGATGTCGGAGTCTACGGCTTCGCCTGTCGGCGCCGCCGCGGACGGGTGTAGAGTGTCGGCCATGGACCTCGCCAAGTGCTCCGGCAGCTTCGCGGATTTCCTGGCTCCTGTCACGGTCGAGCAGTTTCGCCGCGACTACCTCGACCGTGCGCCGTTGCACATCCCGGGCAACGCCGACACGTTTGCCGACGTCATGTCGTGGCGTGAGCTCAATCGGCTGCTCGACATGACCGGGATCTGGACCAGCCGGTCGCTGTCGCTGTCGCTCGACTGCCGGGCCATCCCGGAGCAGGACTATTGTCGGAGCGGGCGCGACCGCGACGGTCGCCCGGCCATGCTGCCCGACCCGGTCAGGGTGCGGCGCCTCGTGCGGCAAGGCGCATCGCTGCTGCTGAACGACATCGACACGCTCTCGCCGGGCCTGCGCGCGGTCGCCGACCTGCTCGAGCGGACGCTCGGCGGCAAGGTTCAGATCAATCTCTACTGCTCATGGCGCGAGCGCCAGGCGTTTCCATCGCATTTCGACACCCACGACGTGTTCGCGCTGCATATCGCAGGCGCCAAGCGCTGGACCGTCTATCGCGGGCGCGCCGACCAGCCGGTCGACCATCCGGCGTGGAAGACCCTTGGCCAGGCGCACCACGATCGCGCGCGCGGCGAGATCCTCACGGCCGCAGACCTGGTGCCCGGCGACATCCTCTATTTGCCGCGCGGCCAATACCACGACGCGCTGGCAACCGACGACACCGCGATCCATCTCGCGGTCGGGGTCAACGAGCCGATCGGGCTCGACGTGCTGAGCCTGCTGTTCGAGGACGCCGTGGCCGGCGCGGACCTGTTTCGCCGCCGGCTGCCGCCGGTCGACCAAGCGGGGGCGGTCGCCGATCATCCCGCGGCGCTGGCAGCGCGGCTCGGCGCGCGCCCCGGCGAGCCGGACTTCCAGACCAAGCTGGCGACGCTGCGCACGACCATGCGCTACCGGCGCGGCGGATTCCCGCCGCTTCCGGGCCTGCGCGCCGGGCCGGTCAAGACTTTCTCGGGAAATTGACGCCGATCACGCGGCAGCCTGACGAGACAGCTCAATCGAGAAATGAGGTTCGGGAGTTATGCTATTGGGAATAAACATGGATTTTGCTCTAGTCGTGTGTGTCTTGGCGGCCACAGTCTTCCAGAAAGACATGGCGGCAGCCTTTAGGGCGCTTGCGTCTTGAACTTGGATTGGATTTTATCCTCCTGATCCTGGGGCGGGTGACGTACGTCTGCCTATTGGGACGAGAGAATCGGGTCCAAAGAGTGAAGGGGCAAGCATGAAGAAATTTTTATTGGCCAGCACCGCTCTGGTCAGCGCGTTCGGTCTGGTGCACCAGGCTGATGCGCAGCAGCTGACGACCGACTCGCCATTCACCGTCCGCATCGACGGTTTCGCGAACTTCCGCTTCGGATTCGTCAGCGAGTCGAACCGGACCCCGGTCGCGGCGCCGTTCGGCAACGCGGTGCGCAATGCTGCGGTCCAGACCGCGGGTCGCACTGATCTGGCGCGTCCCGACACCGAGGTCCACATCACGGCGACCGGCAAGGCGGACAACGGCTTGGTCTACGGCATGTACGTCGAGATCGAGGGCGACCCGGTCGGCAACCTGGTCACCACGGCGACCTTCAACAGCGCCGGCGGTAGCGGCGTCGCGACTGCGGCGGGCGCCACGAGCCACTCGTCGACCTCGATCGACGAGGCCCACATCTTCCTGCAGGGTGGCTGGGGGCGCGTCGAGTTCGGCGACCAGGACGGCGCGGGCGATCAGCTGTGGTTCGCGCAACCCTACGACTTCGGTCCCGCGTACGGCGACGGCTCGGGCGTGGACGGCGACATCATGTTCCGCTGGGCCAACTCCGTGGGCTACCGGAACATCTCCGGCGGCGTCCAGGGCTCGCCGCTCTACACCTACAACGTCAAGGCGTTTGACTCGAGCGACGCGACCAAGATGACGTACTTGACGCCGGTGATCTCGGGCTTCCGAGCCGGCATCTCGTTCGTGCCCGACGGCGCCAACAACGGCTTCCTGCCGGGCACCGGCGGCAGCGGTGGCCGTAGCGGCATCACGGCCTCGAGCCTCACGGCGGCCCAGATCGGGGCGGGCGCCAACCCGCTCACCGGCGTTGCCAACGCCGCGCCGGCAGTTGTCGGGACGCAAGGTGTCGCGGGTGTCTCGAACCCGGTCGGTACCTACGGCGATTATCAACACTGGATCGAGCTCGGTGCCCAGTGGCGCGGCACGATCGGCGACGTCGGTCTCGGCGCGTCCTTCGCCTACACCCACGCCGAGCATAAGCGGAGCGTGTTCCAGCCTGCGGGCGCCGCGGGCGGCACCACCGCCGCCGGCACCTTCGCCCCGGCCGGTACGGTTGCCGGGCCGTATAACTTCAACGACATCAACTCGTGGGCGCTCGGCGGCCAGGTGTCGTGGATGGGCATCACGGTCGGCGGCTCCTACGCCAACCATGGCCGGTCGGTCTATCTGTCCGGGCCGTTCCTGCAGCGGGGCTCAGACGCGTGGGCCACCACGGCGGGCATCCAATACGCCATCGGGCCGTGGGTGGTGGGCTACAACTACTCGTACTCGGCGGACTCGAGCAACACCTCACCGTTCGCCGGCGTGCGGGCAAACAGCGTCGACTACCACGGCGCCGGCGCCAAATACATTCTGGCGCCCGGCCTGTTCGTGTTCGGCGAGTATGCGCACTACACCGTCAATGCGAACGGCGTCACCGTGAACGTCGGCGACGTCGGCCTCCTCGGGACCGGGGTGCGCTTCTAGTCCACGGGCGTTCGATACTGGCATTCGGGGGCGCTGGAGCAATCCAGCGCCCCTTTGCTTTTCGGGGCGGCGACAACGCAGCCTTGAACCAGGTTGGACATTTGGTTAGGGTCACGGCCGCGTCCACGCTCGGCAGTCCTTTGTCATGTCGCCGCGAACCATCGCTTTCCGCCTGCTGATCTTGACCGCCCTGGCGGGCGGCGTGAGCGCGTGCAGCGACTGGTTCGCCGGTTCCGAAGCCCCGCCGCCCAAGGAACGCCTCCAGCGGATGGCTCGCGCCGGCAGCGTCACGGGCGACGACGGCTTCCTGTTCGGCAGCGGCACCAAGCAGCGCGAACAGCAGGGCACCGGCGGCGGCATCGGGGTCAACTCGTTCCTATGGCGTGCCTCGCTCGATTCGATCGGCTTCATGCCCTTGGCCTCGGCCGATCCGTTCGGCGGCGTGATCATCAGCGACTGGTACGCCACCCCGGACGTGCCGACCGAGCGCTTCAAGATCACGATCTACATCCTTGACCAGCAGCTGCGCGCCGACGGCATCAAGGCCGCGGTGTTCCGCCAGATCCGCGACGCCGGCGGCGGCTGGAGCGATGCCCCGGTCGACCCCAAGACCCCGATCGATCTCGAGAACGCCATCCTGACGCGCGCGCGCCAGCTTCGCCTCGATACCGCCGCGGTTCGCTAACCGCCCTCGCGTCCATGTCCCGCTACAACTTCAAGACCACCGAGGCGCGGTGGCAGCGCCTCTGGGAAGAGCGCGGCAGCTTCGTCGCGCGTGAAGATCCGGCCCAGCCGAAATATTACGTGCTCGAGATGTTTCCCTACCCGTCGGGACGCATCCACATGGGCCACGTGCGCAACTACACGCTGGGCGACGTGGTCGCGCGGTTCAAGCGCGCGCGCGGGCTCAACGTGCTGCACCCGATGGGTTGGGACGCGTTCGGACTGCCGGCAGAGAACGCCGCGCGCGACAATCGGCGCCATCCCGCCGAGTGGACGCGCGCCAACATCGCCGACATGCGCGCACAGCTGCGCACGATGGGGCTGTCCTACGACTGGAGTCGCGAGCTCGCGACCTGCGACCCCGGCTACTACAAGCACGAACAGAAGATGTTCCTCGACTTCTTGGCGAAAGGATTGGCGTACCGTCGCGAATCCTGGGTCAACTGGGATCCGGTCGAAGACACCGTGCTGGCCAACGAACAGGTCGTCGACGGCCGCGGCTGGCGTTCGGGTGCGCCGGTCGAGCGCCGGCTGCTGAAGCAGTGGTTTCTCAAGATCACGCACTACGCCGAGGACCTCCTCGCCACGCTTGCCGAGCTCGACCGGTGGCCCGACCGCGTGCGCCTAATGCAGGAGCGCTGGATCGGCCGCTCCGAGGGCCTGCGCGTCTGGTTTGCGATCGCCGGCCGCGATCCGGCCGCGCCCGACGGCCGCTTCGAGATCTTCACCACCCGCCCGGACACGCTCTACGGCGCGGCGTTCGCCGCGGTCGCGCCCAACCATCCGCTCGCGCTGGAGCGCGCCAAGGCCGATCCCGCGCTCGCGCGCTTCCTCGAAACCTGCCAGAAGACCGGCACCAGCGAGGCCGCCCTCGAGACCGCCGAGAAGCTCGGCTACGACACCGGGCTCAAGGCCGAGCATCCGCTCGATCCGAGCTGGCAGCTGCCGATCTACGTCGCCAATTTCGTGCTCATGGAGTACGGCTCGGGCGCGATCTTCGGCTGCCCGGCGCACGATGCGCGCGATCTCGAGTTCGCGCGCAAGTACGGCCTGGCGGTGCGCGTCGTCGTCGCGCCGCGCGGCGAGGAGGCTGGTTTCACGATCGGCGACGAGCCGTTCACCGACGACGGCGTGATGGTCAACTCCGACTTCCTCAACGGCCTCGACGTCGCGGCGGCCAAACGGGCGATCGCCGAGCGCCTGGAGGCGATGGGCGTGGCCCAGCGCACCACGGTGTGGCGACTGCGCGACTGGGGGGTCAGCCGGCAGCGCTATTGGGGCTGCCCGATCCCGATCATCCGCTGCGCCGGCTGCGGCGACGTGCCGGTGCCCGAGGACCAACTTCCGGTTGTACTGCCCGAGGACGTCAGCTTCGACAAGCCGGGCAACGCGCTCGACCACCATCCGACCTGGAAGCACGTCGCCTGCCCGCACTGCGGCCAGCCGGCAGAGCGCGAGACCGACACGTTCGACACCTTCTTCGAGTCGTCGTGGTACTTCGCGCGATTTTGTTCGCCCAACGCCCGTGACATCGGCTTCACGCGCGATGCGGTCGACTACTGGATGCCGGTCGACCAGTACATCGGCGGCATCGAGCACGCCGTGCTCCATTTGCTCTACTCGCGCTTCTTCACCCGGGCGCTACGCGACTGCGGCTACCTCGCGATCAAGGAGCCGTTCGCCGGCCTGATGACCCAGGGCATGGTGTGCCATGAGACCTATCGCGACGCCGCCGGCGACTGGCTGTTTCCCGAGCAGGTCAAGAAGGCCGAGAACGGCCGGCTGGTCCATGTCGACACCGGCGCGCCGGTGACCATCGGGCGCTCCGAGAAGATGAGCAAGTCGCGCAAGAACGTCGTCGATCCGGCGGCGATCATCGACGGCTACGGCGCCGATACCGCACGGCTGTTCATGATGTCGGACTCGCCGCCCGAGCGCGATCTCGACTGGACCGAGGCCGGGGTCGACGGCGCTTGGCGCTATCTCAACCGGCTGTGGCGGCTGGCGACCGAACCAGCGGTCACCTTGGCGCTCGACGCGCCGCGGCCCACCGCGCTGAGCGCGCGGGCCGACCAGACCTTGCGGCTGATGCACAAGACGATCGCCGCGGTTTCCGATAATCTCGACAAGTTCCGGTTCAACAGCGCGGTGGCGCGCATTCGCGAGCTGTCGAACGCGATGGCTGATCTGTCCGCCGACGGCGCCGGCGAGGCCTGGGTGTACGGCCAGGCCCTGGTGGCGCTGATCAAGCTCATCAACCCGATGACGCCCCACATCGCCGAGGAGCTGTGGGCCGAACTCGGGCGGCCCGGCATGGTGTGCGATCAGCCCTGGCCGGTCGCCGACCCGGCCCTGATCATCGACGAGACCGTCACGATCGCGGTCCAGGTCAACGGCAAGCTGCGCGGCACCCTCGAGCTGCCGCGCGACGTCGACAACAAGACGCGGCACCCTCGAGCTGCCGCGCGACGTCGACAACAAGGCCGCCGAAGCCGCGGCGCTCGCGCTGCCCGCCGTGACCAAGGCGCTCGAGGGCCGGCCCGTGCGCAAGGTCGTGGTCGTGCCGAACCGGATCATCAATGTGGTGGGATAGCGTCCTCACCCGGCTCCTGCTCTGCGGGAGAGGGACGGAGCCCGCGCGGCGGAGCCGCGTGGGAAGGGTAACGACGGCCGCATCCGTGGTGGCTCTCGTGCTGGCGACCGGCTGCGGTTTCGAGCCGGTCTATGGCGGGTCGCGCGGCACCGCGGTCCGCGCCGAGCTGCAGGCGGTGCGGGTCGCGCTGATCGCCAACCGCTCCGGCCAGCAGCTGCGCCGCTACATGCTCGATCGCATCCACGGCGGCGATCAGCTGCCGCCGGCGCAGTATCAGCTCGAGGTCAGCGTCATCGAGAACCGGCAGAACTTCGGCATCCAGCGCGATCTGACCGCGACCTACGCGCGCCTCACGCTGACCGGCTACTTCACCTTGCGCGACCTCAAGACCCAGCAGCCGGTGCTGAGCGGTTCGATCAACTCCTACAGCTCGTACAACGTCGCCGCCGACCCGTTCAACACCGTGGTCGCCGAGACCGACGCGCGCGAGCGCGCGGTGCGCACCTTGGGCGACGACCTGATCACCCGGGTGGCGTTCTACCTGCGCGACCCCAAAGCGGCGGCGACGCCGAGCTGATTGGGCCATGAAGCTGCCGCGCGACGCCCATGTCGAGACCTTGGTTGATCGGCAGCGGCTGCGCGCGGTGCTGCTCTACGGGCCCGACGGCGGCTTGGCGCACGAGCGCGCCACCGCCCTGGTACGCCACGTCGCCGGCAGCGCCGACGATCCGTTCCGCGTCGTCGAGCTCACGGTCGCGGCACTCAAGGACGACCCGGCGCGGCTGGCCGATGAGGTCGCGGCACAGGCGCTGACCGGCGGCCGCCGCGCGGTGTGGCTGCGCGACGCCGGCGACGCGCTGGCCTCCGGACCTCTGGCAGACCTGCTCGACGATGCCGTGCCCGACCGGGGCGGCGACACCGTGGTCGTCCTCGAAGCCGGCGATCTGCCGGCACGCTCGAGCCTGCGCAAACTGGTCGAGGGGGCGACCCGCGCGGTCGCGGTCGGCTGCTATCATGATGAAGCTCGTGACGTTGCCACGGTGATCCGCGACGCCATGACAAAACACGGTCTGAGCGTGGCGCCCGACGCGCTGCGCTATCTCAGCGAGCACCTGGGCGGCGACCGCCTGGTGACCCGCGCCGAGATCGACAAGCTCGCGCTCTACATGCAGCACGGCGGTGACGACACCACGGGCGGGCGCACGGTGGCGCTCGAGGACGCCCTCGCCACCGTCGGCGACAGTGCGGCGATCGCGCTCGATGACGTGATCAGCGCGACCGCCGACGGCCGCCCGGCGGACCTCGAGCGCGCGCTCGGCCGTGCCCTGCTGGATGGCGAGAGCCCGGTGCGCGTGGTGCGGGTCTGCCTGCAGCATTTCCAGCGCCTGCACCTGGCGCGGGCCCGCATGGATGCCGGCGCGCCCGCCGTCGATGCGATCGGCTCGCTCCGGCCGCCGCCGTTTCGCCGCGACGCCGAGCGCATGGCTCGCCAGCTGCAGCGCTGGAGTCCGCGACGCCTGGCGGCCGCGCTCGATCGCCTGCTGCAGGCCGAGGTCGAGTGCAAGAGCACCGCTCTGCCCGACCAGACGATGTGCGCCCAGGCCCTGCTCGATCTGGCGCGCGCCGCCGAGCAGACGCGACGTTAGACGGCTTGTCTCGGGCTTACGCGTGGTCGCGACGTCGATCGTGCCGAGCAGCTTGGCGCGGCGCGCCAACCGCTGGCCGCTCAATTGACCGTGCGCGGCGACTGATTGAGGCGCTGGAGCACGTCGTCGAGCTGGTCGAGCGTTGCGTAGTGCACGATCAACTTGCCGCCCTTGCCGTCGAAATTGATCGTCACCTTGAGGCCGAGCAGCGCCGATAGCTCGTGTTCGAGCGCGACCGTGTCGGGATCGCGGCTGGTCTCGGCCTTGGCGCGCGGGCGCGCCGGCTTGGCGCCGCGGCCCTGGAGCATCGCCTCGACCTCGCGCACGGTCAGATCGCGGGCGATGATCTGCTGCGCCAAGGTCGCGGCATCGTGCCGTCCGACCAGGGCGCGCGCGTGACCCGCGGTCAGGCGCCCGTCCTGCAGCATCTCCTGCACCGCCGGCGGCAGGGTCAGGAGCCGCAGCAGATTGGCGACATGGCTGCGGCTCTTGCCGACCGCGGTCGCCAGCGCCTCCTGGGTGTAGCCGAACTCCTCGAGCAATCGGCGATAGCCCTCGGCCTCCTCGAGCGCCGTCAGGTCCTCGCGCTGCACGTTCTCGATCAGCGCGATCTCGAGCGCGTCGCGGTCGGGCAGCGCCTTGATGACGACCGGGACCTCATGAAGCTGAGCAAGCTGAGCGGCGCGCCAGCGGCGCTCGCCGGCGACGATCTCGAAATGCTGCGCCCGATCGGCCAACGGCCTCACAACTAGGGGTTGTAGAACGCCTTGGTGGCGGATCGAGGCGGCCAGCGCTTCGAGCGCCGCCGCGTCGAAGCGCCGACGTGGCTGCAGGCGCCCGGGATGCAGGTGGCCGATCGGCACCAGGCGCGGCGCCTTGCCGGCCGCGTCGTCGTGTCCGGCGACGGGACCGTCGTCGTTGAGCAACGCCGCCAGACCGCGTCCCAGGGCGTTGCGCGCGGGCGCGCGACGCGGCGAATCCGTCGTCATGCCGGGAGGCTCCGGGCGCGCTTCAGGACCTCGCCCGCCAGGTGGATGTAGGCCTGCGCCCCCGGCGAGCGCAGGTCGTAGATCAGCACCGGCTGGCCGTGCGACGGCGCCTCGGAGACCCGGACGTTGCGCGGGATCACGGTGTCGAACACCTTGGCGCCGAAATGGTCGCGTACGTCGGCCGCGACGAGGTTGCTGAGATTGTTGCGCTTGTCGAACATGGTCAGCACGACGCCCTGGATCTCGAGCCCGGGGTTGAGCGTGCGCTTGACCCGCTCGATGGTGCGCATCAAGGAGCTCAGGCCCTCCAGGGCGTAGAACTCGCACTGCATCGGCACCAGCACCGAATCGGCCGCCACCAGGGCATTCAGGGTCAGGAGGCCGAGCGACGGCGGGCAGTCGATCAGCACGTAGTCGTAGCCCGCGGGGCCGGCCGCCAGCGCGTCCTGCAAGCGGAACTCGCGACGCTCGAGGGTCACGAGCTCGATTTCGGCACCGGCCAGGTCCATCGACGAGGTGACGATGTCGAGCCCGGGAATCCCGGTCGGCGCCGCGCTGTCGGCGAGCACGGCGCCGTCGATCAGGGCTTCGTAGGTACCCTGCCGGCGCGCCCGCCGGTCGATGCCGAAGCCGGTGCTGGCATTGCCCTGGGGGTCGAGATCGATCACCAGGACGCGGTGCTCGGTGGCCGCCAGGGCGGTCGCCAGATTGATCGCGGTCGTGGTTTTGCCCACCCCGCCCTTCTGGTTGGCGACCGCGATGACGCGCGGTCGTCGGCCGTTGACCGGCGCCGCCGGGCGCGCGGCGACCGCGTCAGCCGACTCGGGCATCGGGTCTGGCGGGCCGCAGGTTTTCGACGCGCATGATCACGCTTTCGGGGTCGGCGATGCTCGGCTCGCAGCGCGTATCCATTGTCCAGGCTTCGCGCGCGAGCGTCAATTCGCGTCGCCAGTCGCGGCCCTTGTGAAACAGACAGGTCGTGAAAGGCCCGGAAAACCGCGCCGCGTGGGCCAGCAGCTCGGGCAGCGGCGCCAGGGCGCGGGCGGTGACGACGCCGGCGACCAGGGGCGAAACGTGCTCGATTCGCTGGTTGTGGACGGTGATCTCGGTCTCGGTCAGGCGTGCCACCTCGGTCAGAAAGGCGGCCTTGCGGCCGTCGGCCTCGATCAGGTGGACGTCCGCCACTCCGGCGATCGCCAGCACCAGGCCCGGAAATCCGGCACCCGAGCCAAGATCGACCAGCGGCGTCGAGGCGTCCGGCAGGAGGCGAAGGAGTTGGGTGGAATCCAGCATGTGGCGTTGCCACAGGCTGGCCAGCGTGTTCTCGCCGACCAGGTTGATGGTCGCCTGCCAGCGCACCAGCTCGGCGGCGTAGACCTCCAGCCGCGCCACTGTTTCACGTGAAACACCGGCGGCGGCCTGGAAATCGGACGGCGCCGCAATCCGCGGCCGCTTCTTCGGCACGGCTGCCGCTTTGGCGGATTTAGGCGGCATCGGCCCGCCGAACGTGGCGCAGCAAGGCGACCAAAGCGGCCGGCGTGACCCCCGGAATCCGGGCCGCAGCACCAAGGGTAGTAGGTCGGACTGCAGCCAGTTTTGTGCGAATTTCGGTCGACAGGCTGCCAACGCCGTCATAGTCCAGGTCGGTCGGCAGAATCAGGGCCTCATCGCGGCGGAACGCCCGAATATCGGCGTCCTGCCGGTCAAGATACCCCACATAGCGGGCATCGATTTCGATCTGCTCGAAGACATCGGCGCGGATTACCGCCAGTTCGGGCCAGACCGCCTCGATTCGCCCCCGATTCGCCCCCTCCAATCGCAAAACGTCGGCGGCGCTGCGCGCGACGCCATCCTGATTGACCTGAAAACCCCGGCGCACGAGTTCGGTCGGCGTCAGTTGCAGGGTCGCCATCCGGGCTCGGGCAACGCTCAAGGCGTCGCGCTTCGCCTCAAAATGCGCCTGCCGTTCCGCACCGACGCAGCCGAGCGCGAGGCCGCGCGGCGTCAGGCGCTGGTCGGCGTTGTCGGCGCGCAGGGTCAGGCGATACTCGGCGCGCGACGTGAACATGCGATAGGGCTCGGTGGTGCCGCGCGTGATCAGATCGTCGATCAGTACGCCGATATAGGCCTCCGCGCGGTCGAGCGTGAACGCGGCGTCGCCGCTGACCCGGCGCGCGGCGTTCAAACCGGCGATCAAGCCCTGCGCTGCAGCCTCTTCGTACCCCGTCGTGCCGTTGATCTGCCCGGCCAGGAACAGGCCGGGCACGCGCCGCGTCTCGAGCGTCGCGCCGAGCTCGCGCGGATCGACGAAGTCATATTCGACAGCGTAGCCCGGCCGGCGGATCGCCGCCCGCTCGAGACCCGGAATCGTCGCGAGCAGGGCGCGCTGGACGTCCTCGGGCAGCGAGGTCGAGATGCCGTTGGGGTAGACGGTGTCGTCGTCGAGCCCCTCGGGCTCGAGAAAGATCTGATGGCGCGTGCGATCGGCGAAGCGCACCACCTTGTCCTCGATCGACGGGCAATAGCGCGGTCCGACACCCTCGATCTGCCCGCTGTACATTGGCGCGCGGTGCAGGTTGGCGCGGATCAAGGCATGGCTCGCCGGCGTCGTGCCGGTGATGTGGCAGGCGATCTGGCGTGTCGTGATGTGCCTGGTCAGGAACGAGAACGGCGGCGGCGGATCATCGCCCGCTTGGACCTCGAGCCCGGCCCAGTCGATGGTGCGGCCGTCGAGCCGCGGGGGCGTGCCGGTCTTGAGCCGGCCCAGCGGGAAGCCGAGCCGGGTCAGCGCATCGGATAGGCCGAGCGCCGGCGGCTCGCCGACCCGCCCAGCCGGGGTCTGGTGCTCGCCGACATGGATCAGGCCGCGCAGGAACGTGCCGGTGGTCAGCACAGCCGCACCGCAGCGAATCGTCTCGCCGCTGGCGAGCACGACGCCGGTCAGCCGGCCGCTCCGGTCGATCATCAGGTCGTCGACCGCGGCCTCGCGGATGGTCAGCCCCGCCTGCTTGGCGAGCAGGTCCTGGATCGCCCGGCGATAGAGCGCGCGGTCGGCCTGGGCGCGCGGACCGCGCACCGCCGGGCCCTTGCTGCGGTTGAGCACGCGGAACTGGATACCACCACGGTCGATCGCGCGGCCCATGATGCCGTCGAGCGCATCGATCTCGCGCACCAGATGGCCCTTGCCGAGGCCGCCGATCGCCGGATTGCACGACATCGCGCCGATGGTCGCCCGGGCATGGGTCAGCAGCACGGTGCGGGCGCCCAGCCGCGCCGCCGCCGCCGCGGCCTCGCAGCCCGCATGCCCACCTCCGACGACGATGACGTCCGGCCTCATCATGGCGGCGGACTTTAGGCGCTCCGCGCTCCGAATCAAGCCGCCGGGGTTGTTTCACGTGAAACAGCCCCGGGCACGCCGCGCACCGCGGTCACTTACCGATGCAGAACTCGCGGAAGATGACGTCAAGGACGTCCTCGACGTCGACCCGGCCGGTGATCCGCCCGATCGCACGGGCCGCCAGACGCACGTCTTCAGTCACCAGCTCGGGCAAGGTCGCGCCCTGCGCGCGCGCCAAACAATCGCGCGCCTCGACGACCGCGGCGCGATGGCGCGCGCGCGTCGGCACCGGATCGGCGCCGGTGGCGAGCGCGTGCTCGGCGCGCGCGTAGAGCGCCGCGGTCAGCGCGTCGAGCCCTTGTCCGGTCCGCGCCGAGATCGCCAACACCGGTTGCGCATCGACCACTGTCGGATTTGGACCGGTGGCTACGTCAATTTTGTTCACCACCACGATCGCGTCGGCATCGATCAGCGCGCGCACCGGGGGCTCGATGTGCGGCCACGCGGTGGCGTCGAGCACGATCAGCTTGACGTCGGCAGCGGCCGTGCGCGCGAGCGCACGCCGCACGCCCTCCTGTTCGATCTCGTCGTCGCTGTCGCGCAGGCCGGCGGTGTCGGCGAGCGCCAGCGGCAAGCCGTCGAGATCGAGATGAACCTCGATGACGTCGCGCGTGGTGCCCGCACGCGCCGACACGATCGCGGCCTCGCGGCGCGCCAGGGCGTTGAGCAGGCTCGACTTGCCGACGTTGGGCGCGCCCAGGATGGCGACGCTCAGGCCGGTGCGCAGGCGCTCGCCGGCGCGCCCGGCGGCGAGATGGTCGGTCATTGCCGCGACCAGGGGCGCGATGGCCGCCGCCGCGCGCGCCGCCAGGTCGGCCGGCAGGTCTTCGTCGCTGAAGTCGATCGCGGCCTCGAGCCGGGCGAGCAGGCGCACCAGCTCGGCACGCCAGCCCTCGTAGAGCCGGCCGAGCTCGCCCTGCATCTGGCGCACCGCCTGGCGGCGCTGGGCGGCGGTCTCGGCCGCGATCAGGTCGGCCAGGCCCTCGACAGCCGTGAGGTCGAGCTTCTGGTTGTCGAAGGCGCGGCGGGCGAATTCCCCGGGATTGGCGAGCCGGCAACCGGGCAGGCCGCCCAGCGCCTCGATGACGGCGGCGACCACGGCCGGCGCGCCATGCAGCTGTAGCTCGAGCACGTCCTCGCCGGTCTCGCTGGCCGGGCCGGCGAACCACAGCACCAGGGCGTCGTCGAGCACCTCGCTCGTAGTCGGGTCAACGATGCGCCGCAGGCCGGCGCGGCGCGGCGGCGGCGGCACCTTGCCGGTCAGCGCCTGGCAGGCCGCCGCGGCCGCCGGACCGGACACGCGCACGACCGCGATCCCCGCCCGGCCGGGCGCCGTAGCGGGAGCAAAAATGGTGTCCGCCACCGCTTCTCAGGCGGTGGCTTGCTCCGGTTTGAGCTCTTTCTGGTCGGGCTGCAGCATCAGGCGCTCGACGCGGCCGCCACCCTTGACGTGGGTCTCGAGGATCTCGTCGATATCGGCCTGGTTCCGGTAGGTGTACCAGACGCCTTCCGGGTAGATCACCATGTTGGGCCCGAGCTCGCAGCGATCGAGGCAGCCGGCGTTGTTGACGCGCACGCCCTTCAAGCCGAGCTCCTTGGCGCGCGTCTTCATGTAGTCGCGCAGCTCGACCGAGCCCTTCTCCATGCAGCAGCCGCGCGGGTGGCCAGGCGGCCGCTCGTTGACGCAGCAGAACACGTGGGCGCGATAGAACGGCGGCGGATCGGTGACGTTGCTCATGACAGGGCTGCCGATGGTTGAACCGACGCCGGCGACGCTGAGGATTGGCGATTGTGCGCCCGGCCCGGCCGACCCCATCATACAAGCCCATCGAGCCCGCGCAACGGCGCCCGGCACGCCTCCGGTGAGGACCCCGACATGACGCGCAACCGCTTGGGCGACGAGACCAGCCCGTATCTGCTGCAGCATGCCGACAACCCGGTGCACTGGTGGGCGTGGGGCGAGGCGGCGCTCGCCGAAGCCAAGCAACACGACAAGCCGATCTTGCTGTCGGTCGGCTACGCCGCGTGCCACTGGTGCCACGTCATGGCGCACGAGAGCTTCGAGGACGCCGAGACCGCGGCGCTGATGAACCAGCTGTTCGTCAACATCAAGGTCGATCGCGAGGAGCGCCCGGACATCGACTCGATCTACATGTCGTCGTTGCATCTGCTCGGCGAGCACGGCGGCTGGCCGCTGACCATGTTCCTGACGCCCGCCGGCGAGCCGTTCTGGGGCGGCACCTATTTCCCGCCGACGCCACGCTACGGCCGCCCGAGCTTCCGCCAAGTGCTCGAGACCATCGCGCGCATCTGGGCCGACGAGCGCGACAAGGCCACGGGCAACGTCGCGGCATTACGCGAGGGTCTCGCCAAGCTGTCGGTCGCGACACCGGGCGGCGCCATCGCGATCGCGACCATCGACCAAGCGGCCGAGCAGCTGACCCGCTCGTTCGATCCGGTCCACGGCGGCATCGGCGGCGCGCCGAAGTTTCCCCAGTGCGGCATCTTCGAGCTGGTCTGGCGCGCCGCGCTGCGTCACGCGGGCAGCAGCCGCGCCGACACGTTCGCGCGCGCGGTGACGACGACGCTGACGCGCATCTGCCAGGGCGGCATCTACGATCATCTCGGCGGCGGCTTCGCGCGCTACGCCACCGACGAGGCCTGGCTGGTGCCGCATTTCGAGAAGATGCTCTACGACAACGCCGAGCTCATCGAACTCCTGACCCTGGTGTGGCAGCGCACGCGCGAGCCGCTGCTCGAGCAGCGCGTGCACGAGACGGTCGCGTGGGCACTGCGCGAGATGCTCGGCGAGGGCGGCGCGTTCGCCAGCTCGTTCGACGCCGACAGCGAGGGCGAGGAAGGCAAGTTCTACGTCTGGACCGAGCGCGAGATCGACGCGCTGCTCGGCCCCGGGCCCGACGCCGCGCTGTTCAAGGCAGCTTACGACGTCCGCCCGGGCGGCAACTGGGAAGGCCACACGATCCTCAACCGCACCGGCGCGCCGGAGCTGCGCGACGCCGCCGACGAAGCCGTGCTGGCGCGCTGCCGCGCCGTCCTGTTCGAGACCCGCGCCAAGCGCGTGCCGCCGGGGCGCGACGACAAGATCCTGGTCGACTGGAACGGCCTGATGATCGCGGCGCTGGCCAACGCCGGCGCCTGCTTCGAGCGCCCCGAATGGATCGCCGCGGCGGCGCGCGCTTTTGATTTCATCACCACGGCGATGACGAGCGGCGGTCGCCTGCAGCACAGCTACCGACTCGGCCGCGCCCAGCACGCCGCGACGCTCGACGACTACGCCAACCTGGCGCGCGCCGCTTTGGCGCTCCACGAGGCGACCGACCAGATCGGTTACCTGGCGCACGCCACCGGCGTGTTCGATGTGCTCGACAAGCACTACTGGGACGCTGCCGGCGGCGGCTATTTCTTCTCGGCCGACGACACCACCGGTCTCATCACGCGCACCAAGACGGCGAGCGACAATCCGGTGCCGGCGGGCAACGGCACCCTGGTGGCGGTGCTCGTCAAGCTCCATCTGCTGACCGGCGCGGCGCGCCATCGGGCGCGCGCCGACGCGATCGTGGCGGCGTTTTCGGGTGAACTCGGGCGCAACTTCTTTCCGCTGTCGACGCTGCTCAATTCGGCCGAGTTTCTCGGCCGGCCGGTCCAGGCCGTGATCGTCGGCGGGTCGACCGAGCCGGCGACCCGGGCTCTGCAACGCGCCGTCCTCCTCAGCGGCGTGCCGACCCGCGTACTGTCAGTCGTCGAGGACGGCGCCGCGCTGCCGCCCGACCACCCGGCGCACGGCAAGACCCGGGTTGACGGCCGGTCGGCCGCCTATGTCTGCATCGGGCCGACCTGCTCGCTACCGCTGACCGACCCCGGCGCCCTGACGGCGCGGCTCCGCCAGCCGGGGTAGTGGCAGTCGTCCAACGGTCTCGCGGCGGCGACATGCTTGACGGGCGCGGCCGCCGCCCCGACGCTCGCGCGGTCATGCCCGATCAGCCGCGCCTTCCCCCGATCCTCGCCGACAAGGCGTACGACGCGCCGTCGGTCTTCCAGCCGGCGAATCTCCTGCGCGAGGCGCGCCGGCAGAAGGCCGTGCCCGACGGCGCGATTCCAGAAGTCTGCGTGCTCGACCCCGATGGCGACATCCAGCGCGCGCTGCGCGCCGCCGGGCGGACGGCGCAGTCGCCGCATTGGGCGTGCTACCACACCGAGCTCGACGTCTTCGAGCACGCCGGCTCGCGCTACGGCCTGATCGGCTGCGCGGTCGGCGCGTCGTTCGCCGTGCTGCTCGCCGAGCAATTGTTTGCGTCGGGTTGCCAACTCTTGATCAGCGTCACGTCGTCGGGCCAGATCGTCGCCAGCGGACCGACGCCCTATTTCGTGCTGATCGACCGCGCGCTGCGCGACGAGGGCACGAGCTACCACTATCTGCCGCCGGCCGAGTTTTCCGATGCCGACGCGCGCCTCATGGGCCCGGTGCTCGAGGCCGTGGCGCGCACCGGCCTCGCGATCTATCGCGGCGCGACCTGGACGACCGACGCGCCATTTCGCGAGACTGCGGCCGCAATCGAGGCCTGCCGCGGGCGCGGCATCTTGGCGGTCGAGATGGAGGCCGCGGCGCTCTACGCCTTCGCCCAGGTGCGCGCCAAGCCGGTGATCTGCTTCGCCCACGTCACCAACCAGATGGCGCGCATCGAGGGCGATTTCGAAAAGGGCGAGGCCGGCGGTGCCTACGACGCGCTGACCGTCATCCACGCCACCGCCACCGCGTTTCGCGCCCTCGACACCATGCCACGCTGAGCGTCAACGATTGCCCAGCGCCTGGTGGAGATCGGCGATCAGGTCGTCGGCGTGCTCGATGCCGACCGACAGGCGCAACAGGTCGGGCGGCGCCGGCGTGCCGGCGCCTTCGATCGAGGCACGATGTTCGATCAGGCTCTCGACGCCGCCCAGCGAGGTCGCGCGCTTCCATAGTTTGACGCGTGCTGCGGTGGCGACCGCGGCAGCTTCGCCATCGGCGACGCACACGCTCAGCATACCGCCGAAGCCGCCGCGCATCTGCTTGGCCGCGACCGCGTGGCCGGGATGCGACGGCAGTCCTGGGTAGAACACCGCGCGCACCCGCGGGTCGCTTGCGAAATGCTCGGCGATCTTCTGGGTCGAGGCGCACGTGCGCTCGACGCGCAGGAACAGCGTGCGCATGCCGCGCAGCAGCAGCCACGCCTCGACGCCGCCGAGGATCGCGCCGTTGTCGTGACGGATCGCGACGACGCGTTCCCAGAATGCGTCGGCGCGCGCGGTGACCAGCGCGCCGGCCATGACGTCGCTGTGGCCGTTGAGATACTTGGTCGCGGCGTGCATCACCAGGTCGGCGCCGAGCTCGAGCGGCCGCGTCAGCACCGGCGTCGCAACCGTGCTATCCACGGCGAGAATCGCGCCGGCGCGGTGCGCGATCTCGGCGGCGGCGGCGAGATCGCTGATCACCCAGGTCGGATTGGCCGGCGTCTCGAGCCAGACGAGCCGTGTCCGGCCAGGCACGACCGCCGCGCGTAGCGCATCAAGATCGCCGCCATCGATGAACTGGACCTGCAGCCCCCACTCGGTCGCGAAGCCGAGCAGCCATTTGCGGAGGCCCCAGTACATGACTTGCGGCACGACTACGTGATCGCCAGGCTTGAGCGCCTGGAACACCGCGGTCGCCGCCGCCATGCCGGACGCGAACGTCAGCGC
>JACQAI010000554.1 GCA_016195115.1 Pseudomonadota bacterium | reverse complement strand
GGCGATATGCACGCGCGATTCCTGACGGTGGCGCAAGCTGCTGTAAAAGTAGCCGCTCAGGGCAGGGGCCGGTCTGGATTGCTTCGTCGCTGTGCTCCTCGCAATGACGATGGAAAAAGTGGTCCCCTTACTCCGCCGCGACGGCGTTGGGCGCGAGCCACGCATCGAGGTCGGCGAGCGCGCGGCGGGTCATGGCGAGCTTGCGGTCGCGCCCGCGCACCTTGCCGTCGAGCGGCGGGAACAGGCCGAAATTGACGTTCATGGGCTGGAACGTGGTCGCGTCGGCGCCGCCGGTGATATGGCCGAGCAGGGCGCCCAACGCGGTGGTCGGCGGCGGCGGGCTGAGTACGCTGCCGTGCCGCTCGGCGGCGGCGAAGCGGCCGGCCAGGAGCCCGATCGCGGCGCTTTCGACATAGCCCTCGACACCGGTGATCTGGCCGGCGAAGCGCAGGCGCGGCTGACACGTCAGGCGCAACGCGCCGTCGAGCAGCTTGGGCGCATTGATGAAGGTGTTGCGGTGCAGGCCGCCGAGCCGCGCGAACTCGGCGTTGGCGAGCGCCGGGATGGTGCGGAAGATGCGCGTCTGCTCGCCGTGCTTGAGCTTGGTCTGGAAGCCGACCAGGTTGTAGAGCGTGCCGAGCGCGTTGTCCTGGCGCAGCTGCACGACCGCCCACGGTCGCCGGCCGGTCGCTGGATCGGTCAGGCCGACCGGCTTCATCGGGCCGTAGCGCAGGGTATCGGCACCGCGCGCGGCCATCACCTCGATCGGCAGGCAGCCCTCGAAATAGGGCGTCGATGTCTCCCACTCCTTGAACTCGGTCTTGTCGCCGTCGAGCAGCGCCTGGATGAAGGCGTCGTAGCCGTCGCGGTCGAGCGGGCAGTTGATGTAGTCGGCGCCGTCGCCGCCCGGTCCGGCCTTGTCGTAGCGCGACTGGAACCACGCCCGGGTCATGTCGATCGACTCGCGATAGACGATCGGCGCGATGGCATCGAAGAACGCCAGGCTGTCTTCGCCGGTGAGCGCGCGGATCGCTTCGGCGAGGGCAGGGGAGGTTAGCGGACCGGTGGCGACGATGACGCTGCTCCAGTCGGCCGGCGGCAGGCCGGCGACCTCGCCGCGCGCCAGGGTCACGCGCGGATGGACGCTCAGCGCTGCCGTCACCCGACCGGCGAAGGCGTCGCGGTCGACCGCGAGCGCGCCGCCGGCCGGCAGCTTGGCGGCGTCGGCCGCACGCAACACCAGCGAGCCGCAGCGCCGCATCTCCTCATGCAGCAGCCCGACGGCGTTGTGCGCCGCGTCGTCGGAGCGGAACGAGTTCGAGCACACGAGCTCGGCCAGCGCATCGGTCTGGTGCGCGTCCGTGCGCACCGCGGGCCGCATCTCGTGCAGCACCATGGGCACGCCGGCCTCGGCGATCTGCCATGCCGCCTCGCTGCCCGCCAAGCCGCCGCCGATGACGTGGATGGGGTTCATGCCGGCGAGCCTAGCACGGGCCGGCGGCGGCCGATCAGCACGATGGCCGCGGCGGCCAGCTGCAGCACGGCGGCGGCGGCGAGCGGTGCGCTGAAGCCGCCGGCGAGGTCGTGCAGCGTGCCGAACGCGACCGGCGCGAACGCCGACACCGCCTGGGTGATGCCGGTGACCAGCGCCACCGCGCGCCCAGCGTCGGGGCGCTCGTATTCGATCTGCGCGATCAGGGGTGGCAGCGACACCAGGTTGCCGAGGCCGAGCCCGAACAGCGCGCAGCCGGCGAGCAGGGCAGGGGTGGTGGCGGCGGTCGCCATCAGGAGCACGCCGCACGCCTGCATCGCGACATTGGCGGCCGACACGACGCGCCAGTCGGCGGCGCGGGGCAACAGGCCGACCAGCAATCGCCCGCCGATCGCGCACGCGGTCGTCAGGCTGACCGCGGCGGCAGCGCCGTCGGCGCCGAGCCGGACGGCGAGCAGCGCCACCAGGAGCGCGACCAGCCCGATCTGGGCGAAGATGCCGATCGCGGCGGCGCCGGTCAGGGTGATGAAGCGGCGCTCGCGCATCAGCGCACGCCGCGCACGCGGCGGGCGGTCCGGCGCCTCGCTCGCCGTGTCGGCGACGGCGGCGCCGTCGGGCGCAAGCCCGAGCGCCGCCGGCGTTGGCCGCAAATAGCGCTGCGCCAGCCACGCCATGGCGCCGGCGGTGGCGACGCCGACGATCACGGCGGCGCTGGCGAAGCCGAAGCGCTCGATCAGCACCAGCCAGACCGGCGTGAAGATCACCCCGCCGAAACTGGCGCCGTTGTACGCGATGTTGAAGGCGAGCGGCAGCCGGCGGCGGAACCATGGCCGGATCATGGCCGCGATCGCGGCGCCGCTGGTGGCGCCCCAGCCGACGCCGCTGACCAGCGCGGCGCCGAACAGCTGCCAGGGCGCATCCGCCGCCGCCCAGGCGATCACGCCGAGCGCCAGCGCGCCGCCGCCGGTGCCGGTGGTCGCGGCGACGCCGAAGCGCCGGTGCAGCTCGGCGAGCTGCACGAGCACCCCGGCACTGACCAGGAAGTGGGTGGTGATCGCGGCCCCGATCAGCGACACCGACCAGCCGCGCGCGCTGTGCAGCGCATGCAGGAACACGGGCGGGCCATAAAGCCCGCTGCCCCAGGCGAACACCGCGAGGGTGAACGCCGCCGCGACTACCTTCCAGCCGAAGAATATCCGCGCCACCGCCCCTCCGGAGGCCGCCCGCCCCAGGTGTTAGCGCAAGCGTGGCGATCTGTCATGGCAGCGTGATGAGCCGGGTCTTGGAAACCCCGGCGCGCGTGCTAGGCTCGCCCGGTTCCCGAAAGCGCCGCTACGAGAAGGTGTTCCCCATGACCACGGCAGACCCCAATCACCTGATTCTGACCGGCGAGAACCCATTCATTCGCCTGAACACGGCGGACAACGACCAGTTCACGACCAACGCCAGCTTCTGGCGCATCATCCTGTCGCCGGCCGGGCCCGGGCACGTGCTCTACGTCAAGAGCGAGCTGACCGAAAATCGCTGGCGCATCTACACCGACAACATCGCGATGGCGCGCTGGCTGCAGTCGACCGTGCAGGGCATGCTCAACAAAGAGCTCGAGGACCTGACCATCCCGGTGGTCGACGCCGTGTGCACCAAGGAGGGCGATCCGCACTTCTTCTGGACCGAGCGCATGGTGGCGCGCAACGAAGAGGTCACGATGACGTGGTACGACATCGGCGAGCCGCTGCTGATCCACACCCAGCCCAACACCGGCGGGCGCAAATACGGCGTCTGCACGGTGCTGATCCCGTCGCTCGGTGCCCGCCTGGCGCGCAACGGCGTCGAGGCCAAGGGCGCGCCGTTCAAGCGCGAGCGCGAAGGCCGGCCGTTCAGCACCTGCGCCCTGGCGTTCTCGGAGAGCTGGACCGAGGCCCGCTAGCGCCGGCCGCGCAGCATGATCGCCGCCGACAGGATCTGGAGTCCGATGGCGGCGAGCAGCGGCGCGGCATAGCTGCCGGTCGCGTCGAGCAGCGCGCCGAAGAGGCCCGGCGCGAGGGCGAACAGCGCCTGGTTGATCGCCGTGGTCAGCGCGACCACGCGACCGACGTCGACGCGCTCGAACTCGGCCTGGGCGATCAGCGGCGGCAGCGAAATCAGGTTGCCGAAACCGAGGCCGAACAGGGCGCAGCCGAGCAAAAGCGGCGCCGGCGCGTCGCCGAGCCACAGCAGGGCGGCGCCGCTCGCCTGCACCAGCACGTTGGCGGCGGCCACGACGCGCCAGTCGCTCTCCCCGGGCAGCAGGCCGACCAGCAGCCGGCCGGCGATCGCGCAGCCGGTCGTCAGGCTGACCGCGGCAGCCGCGCCGGTGTCGCCCAGCGGTCCGGCGAGCCGCGCCACCAGCAGCGCCAGCAGGCCGATCTGCG
>JACQAI010000553.1 GCA_016195115.1 Pseudomonadota bacterium | reverse complement strand
CGAGGCGCCCGGCGCGCGCCTGATCGTCGGCGGCGCCGGCGACGAAGCTTACCGGGCCGAGATCGACGCGCTGATCGCGCGCCACAACGTCGGCGACCGCGTCGAGTGGCTGGGCTTCATCGACGAGGTCGCCAAGCCCGGCTTCTTCCAGCGCATCGACGCGCTCGCGATGCCGTCGGCGTTCGAATGCTTCGGCCTGGTCGCCGCCGAGGCGCTCGGCGCCGGCGTACCCGTGATCGTGTCGCCGACGGTCGGCGTCGCCGACATGATCGCCGACGCCGACTGCGGCATCATCGTGCCGCCGCGCGCCGATGCGCTGGCGGCCTGCCTGCGGAGTCTTGGGGACGGTGCCCAACTCGCGCGCTGGCGCGCCAACGCGCGCCCGACGGCGCTGCGGCTGTTCTCGTTCGGCGCCCACGGCGCGCGCCTGCGCGACGTCTATGACACCATGGTCAGCGCGCGACGGCCTTGAGATAGGCGATCAGGTCGGCGCGCTCGGCGGCATCCTTGATGCCGAAGAAGCCCATCGCGATGCCCGGGACGGCGCGCTGCGGATCGGCCAGGAAGGCATCGAGCGTCGCCGCGTCCCAGCGCAGATCGCGCTCGCGGCCGGCCTCGACCAACGCCGCCGAATACTCGAAATCGGCCAACGCGCCGGCGCGCCGTCCCCACACGCCGACCAGGCTCGGGCCCTGCAGGTTGCGCTCGCCCGCCACCAGCGAGTGGCAGGCGAAGCATTTTTGATACGCGCGCTGGCCGCGTGCCGGATCGCCGGCGGCGAACGCCGTTCCCGCCGCAACCGCAAGAACGAAGGCGAGCGCGATCGGCCGCGCGCTGCTCACTCGAAGCGCAGCACCAGGATGCGGTCGATGCCCGACTCGGCGATCCAGACCTCGCCCTTGCGGCCGAGCAGCTGGCGCACGTTGGCGCCGCCGGCGTCGAGCGGGAACGACTGGAATTGCTCGGTCGTCGGATCGAAGCGCACGATCGTGTTGGCGCCCCAATCGCTCACCCACACGATGTCGCGCTCGTCGACATAGACCGCGTAGATGCGCGGCCGGCTGCCCGGCGCGCGCCATTCCTTCCACGCCTTGGTCGCCGGGTCGTAGCGGCTGAGCTGGCCGCTGTTCCACTCGCTGACCCACAGCCGGCTCTTGCTATCCGACCAGACGCGTCGCGCGCCCTGGTCCTTGGTCGGCGGCTCGATCACGCTCGCCGCACCGGTCGCGGTGTCGATCTTGGCCAGGTAGCTGTTGGCCAGCGACACGAAATAGACGCCGCCGTCGGGTGTCGCCGCGATGCCGTAGGCACCGCGGCCCTTGGGCGCGTCCCACACCTTGACCTCGCGCGTCTTGGGATCGACGCGGCCGTAGACGCCGTTCTGGCCGGTGAACCACAGGATACCGGCGGTATCGAACACCGCGGTGTTGAGATTGACGTAGCTGTGCGTCTCGGGCAGCGGATAGCGGTCGATCTGCCTCGTCTCGGGATCGACCCGGACGATCGCGTTGACGCCGCCGTCGGTCAGCCACGGCGCGCCGTCGGGGCCGACAATCACACCATGCGGCGACGAGCCCGCGCCGAGTGGGATGTGCTCGACCTTGCCGGTCGCCGGATCGAGTTTTCCCAGCACCCCCAGGCGTTGGCCGGCGTACCACACGACGCCGCCCGGCCCGGCCGCGACGTCGTGCGGAAAAGCGCCCTCGGGCAGCACGAACGACTGGCGCGTGATCTCGGCTCCGAGCGCCGGGGCGGCTGCGAGCGCGATGACCAAAAAGGTCAGGAACCGGTAGCGCATGGACGACTCCGCCGCTGGTGGCTGACGCGACTCTAGCACACAGCAATCCCTCCCCCGCGCGCAGCGTGGGGAGGGTAGGGAGGGGGCGAGCCTCGCCGCGCGCATGTCACCTCCTCCACTTCTTGCGGGCTGGCAGGATCTGTGGCTGGCCGACAAGCCCGAGCGCGGCAGCGGCGAAAGCCCCGCGGGCGCCAATAAAAAACGACGCGCGGTGGGTGCCGAGGCCGCGCTGGGGCTTTTGTGGCGCTCGCGGGGGCTGCGCCCCGTGCCACGCGGGAAGCTTGCCGATGTTTAACCCGGCGTCCATCGCTGGTCGCTTTGCCCGGTCGGGCGCGCGTGCTAGACGAGGCGCGGTCAGGGCTGAGCCATGCGGATTCTGGTGCTTCTCCACGATGCCTTCGGCGGACGCGGCGGCATCGCCAAGTTCAACCGCGATCTGTTGACCGCGCTGGCCAGCCATCCGCGCGTCGCCGACGTGGTGGCGCTGCCGCGCGTCATCGTCGAGGCGATCGGCCCGCTGCCCGACAAGCTCGACTACCGCGCCTACGCCGCCGGCGGCAAGGCGGCGTTCCTCGCCGCCGAGCTGGCGGCGTTGGCGACGCCGCGCTGGTTCGACCTGGTGATCTGCGGTCACTTGAGACTGCTGCCGCTGGTCCAGCTCCTCGAGCTGCGCGGCCGCGCACCGCTCGGCCTGGTGCTGCACGGCGTCGACGCCTGGGAGCCCTACGGCGGCGCGGCGGTGCGGCGCGGCTTGACGCGCCTCGACTGGTTCCTCGCGGTCAGTGAAGTAACCAAGCAGCGCTTTCTCGGCTGGTCGAGGGTGGCACCGCAGCGCGGCATCGTGATCCCCAACGCGGTGGATCTCGCGCATTTCACGCCGGGGCCCAAGTCGCCGGCGCTGCTGGCGCGCTACGGGCTCGCCGGCAAGCGCGTGCTGATGGGCATGGCGCGACTCGACAACCGCGAACGTTACAAGGGCTTCGACGAGGTCATGGCGGCGCTGCCGGCGCTGCTGCGCGCGCATCCCGACCTCGCCTACATGATCTGCGGCGACGGCAGCGATCGCGCAAGGCTTGAAGCCAAAGCCCGCGACCTCGGCATCGCCGACCGCGTGGTCTTCACCGGCTACGTCGACGAGGCCGAGAAGGTCGATCACTACCGCCTGGCCGACTGCTTCCTGCTCGCCGGCTGGGGCGAAGGCTTCGGCATCGTGCTGATCGAGGCGATGGCGTGCGGCGTGCCGGCGATCGGCTCGCGGCTCGACGCCTCGTGCGAGGCGGTCGGCAACGGTACGCTCGGCATCGTCGTCGATCCCAAGGATCCTGACGACCTGAGGCGCGGCATCACGGCGGCGCTGGCGCGACCCCGCGATGTCGTGCCGCCGGGCCTCGACACCTTCTCCTACCGCAGCTTCGAGCGGCGCGTGCACGAGCGCATCCTGGCGCCCCTGATGGAGCAGGCGGCATGAGCCCGCCGGTCCGCCTCGCCTACCTGGTTACCCATCCGATCCAGTATCAGGCACCGCTGCTGCGCCTGATCGCCAATCAGCCCGACATCGCGCTGCACGTCATGTTCGGCAGCGATTATTCCGTGCGAAGCTTTGTCGACCCGGGATTCAATCGTGCCATCACCTGGGATGTGCCGCTGCTCGACGGCTACAGCCACGAGGTGCTGCCGGCATTCGGACGGCCGCTCGCCGAGACCGAGCTGCCGAGCTTCTGGCGACCGTTCAGCCGCGGCGTCGCGCGCCGGCTCGAGGCCGGGCGCTTCGACGCCCTGTGGGTGCACGGCTACAACCGCGCCAGCCACTGGGCCGCCATGCTCGCGGCCAAGCGGCTCGGCCTCGCGGTGCTGGTGCGCGACGAGGCGACCGAGGTGAGCGCCGCGCGCTCGCTGCCCAAGCGCATCGCCAAGCAGGCGTTTTTCCGCACGCTCGATCGCCTGAGCGACGGCTTCCTGGCGATCGGCAGCCTCAACCGCGACTACTACCTCGCGCATGGCATCGCGTCGGCCAAGCTCTTCACCATGCCGTACGCGGTCGACAATGCGTTCTTCCAAGGCGCCATCGGCCGCGCGGCGCCCGAGCGCGCGATCCTGCGCGCGCGCCTCGGGCTGGCGCCGGACCGTCCCATCATCCTGTTCGCCGCCAAGCTGATCGAGCGCAAGCGACCGTTCGACCTGCTCGAGGCCTACGCCACGGTCGCGCGCGAGCCGGCCGCGCGGGCGCCCTATCTCCTGTTCGTCGGCGACGGCGCGCTCAAGACCCAGCTCGAGGCGAGCATCGCGCGGCGCGACTTCGCCGACGCGCGCGTGCTGGGGTTTCAAAGCCAGGCCCAGCTCGGCGCGCTCTACGATCTCGCGGAGGTTCTGGTGCTGCCGTCGGAGCGCGAGTCGTGGGGCCTGGTGATCAACGAAGCGATGAACGCCGGCTGCGCGATCATCGCCAGCGACAGGGTCGGCGCCGCCGCCGATCTGGTGCGCGGCGGCGACAACGGTTTCGTCTATCCGTGCGGCGACGTCGCCGCGCTCGCGGTCAGCCTGCGCGCGGTGCTGCGCGATCCCACGCGCGGCGTCGCGATGGGCGCGCGCTCGCGCGAGCTGATCGGGCGCTGGAGCTTCGCCGAAGACCTGGCCGGCCTGCGCGCCGCGCTCGCGGCGTGCGTGCACGCCCGCACCGCCACGGAGGCGCTGGCGTGAGCGGCACCGTGCTGGTCACCGGCGGCGCCGGCTATGTCGGCAGCCACACGGCCAAGGCGCTGGCCGCGGCGGGCTACCGGGCGATCACCCTCGACAATCTGAGCCGCGGCTTCGCGCACGCGGTGCAATGGGGTCCACTCGAGCGCGGCGACATCCTCGACCGCGATTTTCTCGACGCCGTCATGACGCGCTGGCGGCCACAGGCGGTGTTGCATTTCGCGGCGCTCGCCTATGTCGGCGAGTCGGTCAGCGACCCGGCGCGCTACTGGCGCAACAACGTCGTCGGCTCGCTGACCTTGCTCGAGGCGATGCGCGACCACGGCGTCGGCCGCATCGTGTTCTCGAGCACGTGCGCGACCTATGGGCTTCCCGTGCGGCTGCCGCTGGCCGAGGATCATCCGCAGGCGCCGATCAGCCCGTACGGTGCGACCAAGCTCGCGGTCGAGCGCATGCTGGCCGACCTCGACCCGGCACATGGGCTGCGCTCGGTCGCGCTGCGCTACTTCAACGCCGCCGGCGCCGACCCCGCCGGCGAGCTCGGCGAGAACCACGAGCCCGAAACCCACCTGATCCCGCTGGCGATCGGCGCCGCGCTCGGCACCGCGCCGCGCCTCAAGATCTTCGGCACCGACTATCCGACTGCCGACGGCACCTGCATCCGCGACTACATCCACGTCACCGACCTGGCGGCGGCACATGTCGCCGCGCTCGGCTATCTCGAGGCCGGCGGCGCCAGCACGGCGTGCAATCTCGGCACCGGCGCCGGCCTGTCGGTGCGCCAGATCGTGACCGAGGTCGCAAACGTCGCGGGTCGGCCGGTGCCGGCCGACGAAGGACCCCGCCGGGCCGGCGATCCGCCCGAGCTGGTCGCCGATCCGGCGCGCGCGCGCCAGCTGCTCGGCTGGACGCCGCGCTGCTCCGACGTCGCCAGCGTGATCTCGACCGCCTACGCCTGGTCGACGCGCCAGCGCCTTCGCAACGCCCCTTGAGCGACCGGACGGCCAAGTCGGTGCTGGTCGCCCATCCGGGCGCCGCGCACTTCATCTACGAGCTGGTCAACGCGGTCGGTGCGCTCGGCTTCCGGCCACGCTTCGAGACCGGCTTCTATTACGACGATGCGGGGGCCGTGGCCCGGCTGGTCGGCGCATTGCCCGAGCCGTGGCGGGCGCGCTGCGCGCGCGAGCTCGGACGCCGACGCTTTGACGGGATTGATCCCGCCGACGTGCACAGCCACGTCGGGCTCGAGCTGCCCTATGTCGCGGCGGCGCGCCTGCTGCCGCGCCACCCCGACACCGTCGAGCGCGTGCTGTATTGGCGCAACCGGCATTTCGACGCGAGCGTGGCGAGTTCGATCGCGCGGCGACCGCCCGACGTCGTGATCGGCCACGACACCAGCGCGCTGCGCGCGCTGCGCGCCGCCAAGCGCGCCGGAGCGGCGACCGTGCTCAACCAGGTGATCGGGCATCTTGCGGTCGGAGATTCAATTCTGCGCGAGGAGGCGGCGCGCCATCCCGAGTTCGCCGACTCCCTCCACGCCGGCGCGCCCGACTGGCTGGTCGCGCAATGCCGCGACGAGGTTCTGGAGGCCGACTGCGTGCTGGCGCCGTCCGACTACGTGCGCCGCACCTTGATCGAGCAGGGCGTCGCGCCGGAGCGCATCGCGCTGGTGCCGTTCGGCGTCCGCGTCGAGCGCTTCAAGCCGCCCGATGAGCCGCGGCGCGACGGCGTGTTCCGGCTGCTTTACGTCGGCCAGATCAGCCAGCGCAAGGGCGTCAAGTACCTGCTCGAGGCGGTGCGCCGACTGGCCCTGCCCGATCTCGAGCTGGTGCTGGTCGGCGGCGTGGTCGGCAGCGGCGCCGGCCTGGCGCCCTATGCCGGGCTGTTCCGCCACGTGCCCAACGTGCCGCACGCCGAGGTGCAGCGGCTGTTCCAGAGCGCCGACCTGTTCGTCTATCCGTCGCTGCACGAAGGCTCGGCGCTGGCGATCTTCGAAGCCATGGCGTCGGGCCTGCCGGTGATCACCACCGAGCACGCCGGCTCGATGGTGCGCGACGGCGTCGACGGCTATCTCGTGCCGCTGCGCGATCCCGACGCGATCGAGCGGCGCATCCTCGAGCTGCACGACGATCCGGCGCGTCGCCACGCCATGGCGGCGAGCGCGCGCCAGCGCGCCGAGCAGTTCACCTGGGGCCATTATCGCGAGCGGCTCGGCAGCGTGCTCGACGCGCTGATCGCAGCGCGGCGCTAGCCCAGCTAGTTCATCAGCGTGCGGAAATAGTCGATGGTCTTCTTGAGGCCGTCGTCGAGCGCGACCGTCGGCTCCCACTTGAGCAGGCTCTTGGCCAGCGTGATGTCGGGGCAGCGCTGCTTGGGGTCGTCGACCGGCAGCGGCTTGAACTCGATCTTGGACGTCGAGCCGGTCAGCGCGATCACGCGCTCGGCGAGATTCTTCACGGTGCGCTCGACCGGATTGCCGAGATTGACCGGCCCGGTGACGTCGTCCGGCGTATCCATCAGCCGGATGAAGCCCTCGATCAGATCGTCGACGAAGCAGAACGCGCGCGTCTGGCTGCCGTCGCCGTAGAGCGTGATCGGCTCGCCCTTGAGCGCCTGGATGACGAAGTTCGACACCACGCGGCCGTCGTTGGGATGCATGCGCGGCCCGTAGGTGTTGAAGATGCGCGCCACCTTGATGCGCAGCTTGTGCTGGCGGTGATAGTCGAAGAACAGCGTCTCGGCGCAGCGCTTGCCTTCG
>JACQAI010000552.1 GCA_016195115.1 Pseudomonadota bacterium | reverse complement strand
GTCGTGGGCAACGTCGTCGGGTCGGTGATCGCCTGCTTCGTCGCGGTGGCGCTCGGCTATGAAGGCGTGCGCGCGCTCGGGCTCGCCACGGGCTGACGCGGCCGTGCTCGCCTACATCGTGGTCGCGATCGGCAGCGCGCTCGGCGGCGTGCTGCGCTATGCCTGCACCGGGCTCGCGGCGGCGTGGTTCGGCGCGGCGTTGCCGTGGGGCACCATCGCGATCAACATCCTGGGCTCGTTCGTCATCGGCGGGTTCGCGGCGGCGACCGGCCCCAATTCCCGCGGGCCGGCGCCGGTCGAGGTGCGCGCGTTCGTGATGGTCGGGTTGTGCGGCGGCTACACGACCTTCTCGAGCTTCAGTCTGCAGACCTTCGAGCTGTTGCAGCGCGGCGACCTGGCGGGCGCCGCGGCCAATGTCGGGCTGTCGGTGGTGCTGTGCCTGGCGGCGGTTTGGCTCGGCCATGCCGGCGCGACCGCGCTGGGGCGGCCGGCGACCTGACCGGCCATCGGGATACCGCAGGCTTGGCGGAAGCCCTTGTCATTCCCAGATTCTGGCTGTATCGCAGCCCATGATGCCGCTGCGGGGCAGGAGGCCTCGGACCATGCGCTCGACCAGGATCGTGACCGTCGCCGCGTTGCTCGCGGGCGTGGCCGCCATCGGGTTGCTCGCGGCGCCGCCCGCCGCGGCCCGCGTGGTCGTCGGCGTCGGAGTCGGCGTGCCGATCTACCCCTACCCCTATCCCTACTACTACCCGCCGCCGCCGGTCTATTACGCACCGCCGCCAGTGTACTACGCCCCGCCGCCGCCGGTGGTTTACCAGTCACCGCCGCCGGCCTACATGACGCCGCCCGCACCGGCCTACAGTGCGCCGCCTGCCGCCGCCGCGCCGCCGAGCGGCAACTGCCGCGAATACACGGCGCAGACGATGATCGCCGGCCAGCCCCAGCAAACCGTCGGCACGGCCTGCCTGCAGCCCGACGGCACCTGGCGGATCATGAATTGACCTGAGGCCTCGCCCGCGGGGCGAGGCCCTTGCCAACCGTCGTCCGCCACCGCGATGCTGCCGGACCAGCAAGCGCGGCAGGGGCGAAGCCCCGCGAGCGCGTGGAGGGGAGGGGCGGCGGTGCGCGTCGAGGGCTCGAAGGCGGCCCCGATCGATGCCGGCGCGGCGCCGGCGAGCGCCCGCCGGCGCGGCATGGCGTTCATGCTCCTGGGCGCGATCCTTCTCACGACCAGCGACGCGGTGTCGAAGTCGCTGACCGAGCGCTACCCGCTCGGCGAGCTCATCTTCCTGCGCGGCCTGTTCATCATGGTGCCGGTGATCGTGATCGTGCAGACGCATGGCGGGCTCGCGGCCTTGCGCGTGGTCGACCTGCGCGGCCAGCTGACCCGCGCCGGCCTGTTCGTGATCTCGAGCATCCTGTTCGTCACCAGCCTCAGCTATCTGCCGCTGCCGCTGGTCACGTCGCTGACCTTCGTCTCGCCGATCTTCATGACCGTGCTCGCGATCCCGCTGCTGGGCGAGCGCGTGTCATGGCAGACCTGGTGCGCGGTGTTCGCCGGGTTCGCGGGCGTCGTGATCGCCATCGATCCGTCGGGCTCGGCATGGAGCTGGGCCGCGCTGCTGCCGGTGATCGGCGCGTTCTGCGGCGCGCTGCGCGACATCCTGACCCGGCACATGAGCGCGCGCGAAAGCTCGGCCTCGATCATGTTCTTCAGCACCAGCATCACCATGCTGTTCGCGCTCACCACCGCGCCGTTCGGGTGGAACTGGCCACCCACGGTTGTATTTGGCTTCAGCCGCGGTAGACTCGGGTCACGATCCTCGTCCAAGGGGTGGTGAGGCAGGCGTGATCGACGGACTGATCCAAGCGCTTTGCGCGGCGGTTGTGGGTGTTGCGGTCCTCGTCGCGGCGGCGGCCGCGCAGGCGGGCCAGACCCCCGTTGGCGATGAGCCCTATGGCCCGGGCTATCGCATGCAGCCGATCATCGAACGGAGCGGCGGCGATCCCTATCAGCTTTACGTGATCGTCAAGGTCTCGTCGCAGAACGGCAAGCTCAAGGTCTGTGGTGTCCTGATCGCCGACATGTCGGATCGGCGCTTCAACCTGCTGCAAGGCGACCTGATCGACCGCAACTCGTTCCTGCGCTTTGGCGCGGCCGAGACCCGCGGCTACCGGGCGCGGCCGAGCTTCCTCGCCGTCAAGCGCGCGGTCGTGAGCCGCGGCGGCGACGGGCGGCTGCGTCTGCCGCTCGAGGGGCTACGGACGAATTGCATCGAGACCGACGCCGACTGGGAGGATCGCTTCGCGGCGGAGCCATTCTCGCTGGGCTTGCGCCGGACGACGATCAGACTGCCGGGCAAGCCGATCTCCTGATTCTTCGAGCCCGGCCCGATTCGTGCTAATGCGAAGGCTGCGCGATCACCGGGGACCCGTCATGCCGACCAGCCACACGCTCACCAGTTCGCCCGCGACCGTCCATTGGGGTTACTTCGACGCCGGCTTGGCGCCGGTGCTGCGCGTGCGCTCGGGCGACCGCGTCACATTGGAGTCGATCTCGGGCGGCCCCGACGAGCTGCCGCCGGCGAGCTCGCCCTACACCGTGGTGCCCGAGCATCGCGAGGTCCACGCCACCCATAAGCCGCGGCTCGGCGCCCATATCCTGACCGGGCCGGTGTACGTCGAAGGCGCGGCACCGGGCGATACGCTCGAGATCCGCATCCACGACGTCCAGCCGCGCACCGACTGGGGCTACAACACGATCCGGCCGCTCGCCGGCACCTTGCCGGAGGATTTCCCGTTTCTGCGCCGCATGCACATCCCGATCGACCTCAAGCGCATGGTCGGCACCCTGCCGTGGGGCACCGAGATTCCGTTGAAGCCGTTCTTCGGCGTCATGGGCGTCGCACCGCCGGCCAATTACGGCGCCGTCACCTCGATCATCCCGCGCGAGTATGGCGGCAACCTCGATCTCAAGGAGCTGGTCGCCGGCACCACCCTCTATCTGCCGGTGTTCGCCGAGGGCGCGCTGTTCTCGGCCGGCGACGGCCATGCCGTGCAGGG
>JACQAI010000138.1 GCA_016195115.1 Pseudomonadota bacterium | reverse complement strand
GACGATGCGCGCGTAGGTCGACGCCGACAGGCCGAGGCCGTCGTACTCTGGCGAGATCGTGGCGCCGAACAGGCCGAGCGCCTTCATCTGCTCGACCATCTCGGCGGGATAGACGTCGTCGTGCTCGAGTTTCATGACGTGCGGCCGCACGTCGCGATCGAGCCACTTGCCGATCGCGTCGAGGATCTGGCCGTCGTCGTCGGGGATCGCGTCCTGGGCGTCCATGCTCGCTCGCCTCAATAGTTCGCCTTGTCCTCGACCGCGTGGCCGCGCTTGGCGACCAGCATGGTGCGCTCGAACTCCATCACCACAGTGCCATGCTGGTTGCGCCCGATCGTCTTCACTGTGACGACACCCTGGGTCGGTCGCGACTTGGACTCGCGCTTGTCGAGCACGACCGACTCGGCATAGAGCGTGTCGCCGGCGAACACCGGCGCCGGGATCTTGATCTCCTTCCAGCCGAGATTGGCGATTGCCTTCTGGCTGACGTCGCTGACGCTCATGCCGACGATCAGGGAGAGGGTGAACGGGCTGGCGACCAGCGGCTTGCCGAACTCGCTGTGCTTGGCGTATTCGGCGTCGAAATGCAGCGGGTGCTGGTTCATGGTCAGCAACGTGAACCAGGTGTTCTCGGTCTCCGTGATGGTGCGGCCGGGCCGGTGCTCGTAGACGTCGCCGACGGTGAAGTCCTCGAAATAGCGCCCGAACCGCTCGCGGTAGCGCTGCTCGCCGACCTTGTGCGCGTATTGCACCACGTCCCACGTCCTCGCGCCGGTGTCGAAGGCGCGACTCTAGGCCGGAAAGCCGACCGCGCCAACCGAGCCTGAGGTTTGCCCGCGCACGACCGCGCGGGTCAGCGCAGCGTCTCCTTGACGATCTGCTCGAGCTGGCTCGCCCGGTAGGGCTTCTTCAGGATGTGGCCGTGGACCACCCCCAGCTTGTCGTGCGCCAAGTCCATGAACGCGGTGGCGTAGAGGATCTTGATGTCGGGCCGCTTGAACTTGGTCATGTCGGCGAGCTTGAAGCCGTCGAGGCCGGGCATGACGAGGTCGGTGAAGATCAGCTCGATGTCGGGATTGGCCTCGAACAGCATCATGGCGCGCTGGCCGGTCTCGGCTTCGAGCACGCGGTAACCGGCCTCCTGCAGGATCGTGCTCGCAAGCTCGCGCACGCCGTCATCGTCGTCGACCACGAGGATCAGGGGCACGTCGCCAGCCCGCGCGGCGGGCCGGCGCGGGCCGGCTGCCGGCGCGCTGACCTCGCTCAATTCATTGGTGAATTCGCCATGGGACGGATCGCGCTCTTGGTGTGGCTCGAGCATCGGCGGCGCGCCCGAAGGCGGCAAGGCAGAGGTGTTATCCACAGCCCAACCTGCGCAGCCCTGACAGCCCCTGGCCACCGCTCGATACGATCGTAGGGAGCCGACCCGAGCGCGACAGGTTCGGTTGCTCGCTGCTGGCGACCGAGAACCGCGACTACGTTCTGCGCCGCGATCTCGACCTCGACGCCGCCGACCACGCCGAGCCACCGTGGGCGTGACGGCGCTCAGTCGATTGAGCCCCGCGTCCGGACACGCCTGAGCAGCGACCGCCGGCGCTCCTGTCGCGAACCAAGAGCCCCCGATGACCGCGCGCCGTCGGCCGCGCTAGGATGGCGCACGGACCTGCGACCGGAGCGCCCGGTCGCGCAACGGAAGGACGGCGATGGCACTCGACCCCGATGCGCAGCGCGTGCTCGACCTGATCCGCGAGTCCGGCCGCCCGCCCTATGAGACGCTGCAGCCGTCCGAGGCGCGCGAACTCTATCGGAAGGGCCGCACGGTGCTGCAACCCGATCCGCCGTCGGTCGCCGAGGTGCGCGATCTCGAAGCGCCGGCGCCGCACGGCGCGCTCAAGCTCCGACTCTATCGCGGCGCCGGCACGACGCCCGGGCGCGCGCTGCCGGCGCTGGTGTTCTTTCATGGCGGCGGCTGGGTGATCGGCGACCTCGATACCCACGACGGGGTGTGCCGCCAGCTCGCCAACGCCGCCGGGTGCGCGGTCGTCGCGGTCGACTATCGTCTCGCGCCCGAGCACAAGTTTCCGGCCGCGGTCGAGGACTGCGTCTGGGCGACCGAGTGGATCGCGCAGCAGGGTGCGACGTTCGGCCTCGATCCGCGGCGGCTGGCGGTCGGCGGCGACAGCGCCGGCGGCAACCTCGCGGCGACCGTGTGCCTGACGGCGCGCGAGCGCGGCGCGCCGGGCCTGGTCTTTCAGTTGCTCATCTATCCGGCGGTCGACATGGCCATGACTCACGAGTCCCATCGCCGGCACACCGCGGGGCTGCCGCTGACCCACGCCACGGCGGCGTGGTTCCGCGACCTCTATCTGCGCGACGCCGGCGATCAGGCCGACTGGCGCGCGTCGCCGCTGCGCGCGGCCGATCTCCGCGGCCTGCCGGCCGCCTATGTCTTGACCGCGGGCTTCGACCCGCTATGCACCGAGGGCGAGGTCTTCGCCCAGCGGCTCCAGGAAGCCGGCGTACCGGTAGCCCACCGCCAGTGGCCCACTCAGATCCACGGGTTCATCACCATGGGCAGGATCATCGCCGCGTCGAGCCGCGCGCTCGACGACGCCGGCAAGGCACTGGGACGCGCGTTCGCGCGCTGAGACCGGCCGACGCGATGGCCTCACGGCGCGGCGTTACTTGACGATGAACTGACCGCCCGGCGACAGGGGATCGGGGATCGCGGGCGGCTTGAGCCGGCAGCTGAATGCCGCCAGGCAGCCGGCCGCCCAGGCCGTACGCAGGGGTGCGTCGGGGTGGGGGTTACGGGCGTCCAGCGCGGCGTCGAATTCGGCCTCGCTCATGCCAGCCTTGCGCCAGCCGCGCCCGCTCTCGTAGCCGGCGTCCACGGCTTGCTGCATCCGGGTCTTGTGCTCGTTCATCGTGCGTCCTGGAACCCCATCGCTGCGCAGCTTAGTAAAAACCGTACCCGACCACACCCGAGTCTTTGTCGCTCCAGGACTGCGCCGCCTGCAAGCCTCGGCCGCCCCCATCATGGATTAGCGCCGCCGGATGGCAAGACCGCTCGAACGGCCAGGCGGGCGCCGGACCAGCCGGATCTTGTGTTGGGATGGGCTTGTCTCTAAAGATCGTCAGTTGCCTGGGGCGTGCCGCGAGACGCCCAGCATAAACAACGGGTTCGACGAGCGGAGGAAACGGCATGGCGCGCCTCAGTCGCCGCAGGCTTCTGGAGCTCTCCACTGACCCCGCCGCGACGACCCGGCCCCGGCGCGGATCGACGACACCCTCGCAAGAGAAAGGCGCGAGATGGCGATAGCTTATGCCAGCACCCCGCGGCGTGTCGGCGCGCCGCACCGCGGCCCGATCACCTCGCTGCTCGAGGACGAGCGCTGGCTGGCGATGGCGCTGTTGCTGCCGACCGTCGTGCTGCTCGGCCTGTTCATCGCCTATCCGTTCTTCGAGGGCGTCTACCTGTCGATCACCAACACCAAGGTCGGCGTGCCGGGCGCGTTCGTCGGCTTCGCCAACTTCGACAAGATCTGGAACGACGGCATTTTCCGCGTCGCGGTGTGGAACACCGTCCTCTACACCTTCGTGACGACCGTCTTCAAACTGGCGCTCGGCCTGTGGCTGGCGCTGCTGCTCAATCGCCACTTCAAGGGCAAGGCGTTCGTGCGCGCCTTCATCCTGCTGCCCTTCATCATTCCGACGGTGCTGTCGACGTTCGCCTGGAAGTGGATGTTCGATCCGACCTTCAGCGTGATCAATTGGGTGCTGTTCAAGCTCGGCGTGATCACCGGACGGATCAACTGGCTGGGCGATCCCGAGCTCGCGATGATCTCGGTGATCATCGTCAACGTCTGGCGCGGCGTGCCGTTCTACGCCATCAGCCTGCTCGCCGGCCTGCAGACCATCAGCCCCGAGCTGCACGAGGCGGCGGCGATCGACGGCGCGCCGCCGTGGAAGCGCTTCTGGTACGTGACCTGGCCGCTGTTGCTGCCGGTCACCATGGTGGTGGTGCTGTTCTCGGTGATCCAGACCTTTGCCGACTTCCAGCTCGTCTACGTGCTGACCGGCGGCGGTCCGGCCAATGCCACGCACCTGTTCGCGACCTACGCCTATCAGATCGGCGTCGGCACCGGTCTATTGAGCGAAGGTGCGGCGATCTCGCTCGCGATGTTCCCGGTGCTGTTCCTCGTGGTGATCATCCAGCTCCTGTACATCCGCCGGGTGGAGACGCACTGAGATGATTGAAGGCGCCAAATGGAAGCGGTGGGTGTTCTTCTACATCCCGCTCGCAGTGTTTATCTTCTCCCTGCTGTTCCCGTTCTACTGGATGATCATCACCACGGTGCGGCCGGACGCCGAGCTCTACCGGCCGTGGAACGCGCCCAACTACACGCCGTTCTGGACGACGCGCCCGACTTGGGAGCACGTCGACTACCTGCTGAGCGAGACCTTGTTCAGCACTTGGATGCTGAACACCATGTTGATCGCGCTGGCCTCGACGGCGATCTCGTTGTTCTGCGGGCTCTTAGCCGGCTACGCCTTGTCCCGGCTCAAGTTTCCGTTTGCCGGCAGCCTCGGCACCGGCATCTTCGTGACCTACCTGGTGCCGCAGACATTGCTCTTCATCCCGCTCGCCGACATCATCCGCAATTTCCATCTCGGCGACACGCCGTGGGCCCTGATCCTGACCTATCCGACGTTCCTGATTCCGTTCTGCACCTGGCTGATGATGGGCTACTTCAAGGCGATCCCGAAGGAGCTCGAGGAGTGCGCGCGCATCGACGGCGCGTCGCGCTTCAAGGCGATGATCTACATCATCTTCCCGATCGCGGTGCCCGGCATCCTGTCGGCCGGCATCTTCGCCTTCACCCTGTCGTGGAACGAGTTCATCTACGCCCTCGTGTTCCTGTCCTCGCCCGAGCAGAAGACCGTGCCGGTGGGCGTGACGTCGGAGCTGATCCGCGGCGACGTGTTCTTCTGGGGCCCGCTGATGGCGGGCGCGCTGCTCGGCTCGATCCCGGTCGCGATGGTCTATTCGTTCTTCGTCGAGCACTACGTCGCCGGTCTGACCGGTTCGGTCAAGGGATGACGGTCAGGAGATAAGACATGGCACAGGTCGTCATCCGGAACCTGAACAAGAAATTCGACAACGAAGTCCACGCCGTCAAGGACGTGAACCTCGAGATCCGCGACAAGGAATTCGTCGTGCTGGTCGGGCCCTCGGGCTGCGGCAAGACCACGACCTTGCGCATGGTCGCCGGGCTCGAGTCGATCACCTCGGGCAACGTCCTGATCGGCGACAAGGTGGTCAACGATCTGCCGCCGATGGACCGCGACATCGCCATGGTGTTCCAGAACTACGCGCTCTACCCGCACATGAGCGTCTATCAAAACATGGCGTTCGGCCTGAAGATGCGGAAGTTCGAGCGCGCCGAGATCGAGCAGCGCGTGCACGCCGCCGCCGACATCCTCGGCATCCACGAGCTCCTCCAGCGCAAGCCGCGCCAGCTCTCGGGCGGCCAGCGCCAGCGGGTCGCGCTGGGGCGCGCGATCGTCCGCCATCCCCAGGTGTTCCTGTTCGACGAGCCGCTGTCCAACCTCGACGCCAAGCTGCGCGTGCAGATGCGCGTCGAGCTCAAGAAGCTGCACGACCGGCTCGGCACCACCGCGATCTACGTCACCCACGACCAGGTCGAGGCGATGACCCTGGGCGACCGCGTGGTGGTCATGAAGGACGGCCTGGTCCAGCAGGTCGGCGAGCCGCTCGAGCTCTACAACACGCCGGCCAATCGCTTCGTCGCCGGCTTCATCGGCTCGCCGGCGATGAACTTCGCCGCCGTCACGGTGAGCGATGGCGGCGGCGCGCTGTGGGCCGGCAACGACGGTCTGCGCATCAAGGTGCCGGCGCCGCTCAGCAACCGCATCGGCGCCTATGTCGGCAAACCGCTGACCATGGGCATCCGGCCCGAGGATCTGCGTATCGCCAACGGCGCCGATCCCACCGATCTCAGCTTCGGCGCGGTCGTCGAGGTGGTCGAGAAGCTGGGCTCCGAGATCTTGCTCGACGTCAAGGTCGGCGGCGGCTCGATGGTCGCCTCGGTCGAGCCGACCACGCTCACCAAGGTGCGCGACCAGGTCCGCTTGGCGATCAATCCCGACCGGCTGCACTTCTTCGACAACGCGTCCGAAGCGGCGATCTAGTCAGAAGCCCGGAAATCAGACGCCAGAAACCGCAAGACTGCTCCTGGTTTCTATTTTCCGTCTGGTTTCTGTCGTCCGCCCGCGCGCGATGGGTCACTGACACTGCCGCAGAAGTCGTTGACCCGGCGGGCCAATCAACCGACGTTGCCGTTACAAGAACGATAAAAACGAGACGACGTGCGCAAAGCACGCGTCACTCGAACAGGGAAGGAGACGGACATGGCGCATCTGAGCCGGCGGTCCGTATTGCGCGGATCCGCGAGTGTCGCCGCGGTGGCGACCTTGGCACGACCCTTCATCGCCAACGCCCAGGCCAAAACCGCGGCCGTTTGGTGGACGCAGGGCTTCATCAAGGAGGAGGACGAAGCGTTCAAGAAGCTGGTCGAGAGCTACGAGAAGGCGAGCGGCAACAAGATCGACTACACCATCATGCCGTTCGGTCCGCTCGGTCAGAAGGTCGTCTCGGCGCTCACCAGCGGCGACGTCCCGGATCTCGTCTCGCACGACGGATCCCCGCAAAGGATTCTTCCGCAGAATGCCTGGATCGACAAGCTGGTCGACGTGTCCGACGTCGTCGAAACGCAGAAATCGCACTATCACCCGACCGCGGTTCTCGCGTCCCAGTACTATAACAGCGTCGCGAAGAAGCGTGCCCACTACTTCGCGCCCTTTAAATGCAGCGTGGCGCCGTTCCACGTCTGGAGCTCGCTGGTCGAAAAGGCGGGCTACAAGCTGTCGGACGTGCCCAAGACCTGGGACGCCTATTTCGATTTCTTCAAGCCGATGCAGAAAAAGCTGCGCGCCGCGGGCATTCGTGGCGTCTACGCCCTGGGCCTCCAGATCACCACGACCGGGCCGGCGGACGGCAACACCCTGTTCCACGGCTTCCTGCTCGCCCACGGCGGCAAGGACATCCTCACCGCGGACGGCCAGGCCCATCTCGACGATCCGCGCGTCAAGGAGGCGGTGCTCAAGACGCTCACGTATCTCACGACGGCTTACAAAGAAGGCTACGTGCCGCCGGGGGCGTTGAGCTGGAGTGACGCCGACGACAACAACGCCTTCCACGCCAAGCAATTCGTGATGGATTTCGACGGCACCATCTCGACCGAGGTCGCGATGTTCCATGAGAAGGAAAAGTACAACGACGTCGTGACGATGGGCCTGCCGCTCGACAGCAAGGGCAAGCCGACGCCGGCGGTGGTCTCGGTGGCGGGCGGCTACATCCCGAAGGGGGCGAAGAACGTCGCGGTCGCCAAGGAATTTCTGAAATATCTGATCCAACCGAATGTGACGAACGACTACCTGAAGACCGGGCTCGGCCGATGGCTGCCGGTGATGCCGGAAATCGTCAAGCAGGACCCCTTCTGGCTCGACCCCCAGGATCAGCACCGGCAGGTCTACACGACCGAGGGCCTGCTCGGCCCTACCGTGCCGAACTTCTCCGTCTTCAACCCCGGCTTCGCCATGGTCGAAGCCCAGCAGATCTGGGGCGTGGCGTCGGCCGACATCATCAGGGAAGGGATGACGCCGCAAGCCGCGGCGGACAAGGCGCTCACGCGGATCGCGGAGATCCTGGCGCGGTACCCGATCGCGCAAAGCTGAGGCGCGGCCGGCCCCGGCCCCGACGACAGCGGACAGACGACAGAAGGTCGAATTCTGTCGTCTGCCGCCCGTTTTTTTGGCCTCTGCCTACAGGAGCGTGAGCTGATCGCCAGCGCGCGGCGGGCGGCGGAATTTCGTCGTGTCGAGCCTGAGTTCAGTCTTGTTGAGCCCGAGTTTTTGGCAGGCGAGCCTGAAGCGCTGGTTCATCATCTGGGCGTAGGCGCCGGTGCCGACGAAGCGGGAGTGAAAATCGGGATCGTTGAGGCGGCCGCCGCGGCTCTGGCGGATCAGGCTCAGGACGTGCTTGGCCTTGCCCGGCGCATGGGTCTCGAGCCACTCGGTGAACAGCTCCTTGATCTCGAGCGGCAGTCGCAACAGCGTCATGCCGGCGCGCAGCGCGCCGGCGGCGCGCGCCGCCGCCAGGATCGCCTCCATCTCGCTGTCGTTGAGCGCCGGGATCATCGGCGACGTCATGACGCCGGTCGGGATGCCAGCGCGCGCCAGCGCTTCGATCGCGGCCAAGCGCTTCAACGGCGTCGATGCCCGTGGCTCGAGAGTCCGTGCGAGCTCGCCATCGAGCGTCGTCACCGACAACAGCACGGTCGCGAGTCCCTCGGCCGCCATCGGTGCCAGGATGTCGATGTCGCGCGTGACCAGCGCCGACTTGGTGACGATGCCGACCGGATGGTTGTGCGCCGCCAACACCTCGAGGATGCGGCGCGTGATCCGGTGCTCACGCTCGATCGGCTGGTAAGGGTCGGTATTGGTGCCCATCGCCATGACGGCGCACTGGTAGTTCTTGGCACCGAGCTCCCTCTCGAGCAGCGCCGCAGCGTCGAACTTGGCGGTCAGCTTGGTCTCGAAATCGAGCCCGGGCGACAGCCCGAGATAGGCGTGGGTCGGCCGCGCGAAGCAGTAGACGCAGCCATGCTCGCAGCCGCGATAGGGATTGATCGAGCGGTCGAAGCCGATGTCGGGCGAGTCGTTGCGCGCGATGATGGTTCGGGTGGCGTCCGGCGTCACCGTCGTGCGCAGCGGCGGCAGGTCGTCGTCCTCGACCCCGGTCCAGCCGTCGTCGACCGCGATCCGGCTTTCGGCGTCATAGCGCGAGCCGCGGTTGCTGACGGCGCCGCGCCCCTTGCGCGGCCGGTCGGGCAGGGCCTGATCCATGCTGGGAGACTAATCAAGTGATGCGAACATATCAAGAACATTGATTTTCTTGACGCCATGAGACAGATGTCTACCTTATTTAGGTAGAGAGGTAGAAATGGGCCTGAACATCAAGACGGATGAGGCACATCGCCTCGCCCATGAACTCGCTACCTTGACCGGCGAGACCATGACTGCAGCGGTCACACAGGCGCTCCGCGAGCGTCTCGAGCGGGTCCGGCGAAAACGCGCCGAGCGCGCCGAGCGCCTGCTGGCGATCGGTCGCGAGTGCGCTGCCCATCTGAAGGAGCCGCTTCGCTCCGGCGACATCGACACGCTGCTTTATGACGAGAACGGCTTGCCCCATGGTCTCATCGATGATCATCGATAGCTCGGTGCTCGTGGCCATCCTGCGCCGCGAGCCAGAGGCAACCGTGTTCGCGCATGTCCTGGCCGGTGCAACCAGGCCGCGGCTGTCGGCTGTAAGCTTTGTCGAGACCGCGGTCGTCATCGACGGCAGTCGGAGCCCCATCGCCAGCCGCGCACTGGATGATCTGATCCGCGAGTCCGAAATCGCTATAGAACCGGTCACGGAGGCTCAGGCACGGCTCGCCCGCGAGGCCTACCGTGACTATGGCCGCGGCAGCGGCCACCCAGCCCGTCTGAATTTCGGCGACTGCTTCGCGTACGCGCTGGCACGCGCGGCCGGCGAGCCCCTGTTGTTCAAGGGCGATGATTTTGGGAAGACGGACGTCAAATCCGCGCTCGAGTAACGCTTCGGCTAGGACGAGCCCTTGACCCCGGTCCATTCGGCCATGCGTTTGCGGCCGTCGGGCGACATGGCCGGCGCCGCCTTGCTGACCACCGCCTGGAGGGTACGCTGCAGCGCCTCGCGCTTGACCCGGATATCGGCCAGGGCGCCGTCGAGGACAGCCTGGTCGAACGGCTCGGCCTGAAGCGCAGCACGCGCCGTCGCCTGGGCGGCGCGATAGGCGGTATGCGCCGTCGATACCTTGTCCATGTCGGCGTCGAGCGCGGTGCGCAGCTTGGCGCCATCCTCGGCCGGCAGGGTTGCGACCATGGCGTCGAGGCGCAGGCCCGGCTTGAAATGACCCGGCGCGTCGATCTGGTTGCGCACCGCGTGGGTCGCCGAGACGCCGATGAAGAACAGGTTGAGCGCCAGCGAGACCAGGAAGGCCCAGCGCAGCAGTCGACCGGGCGAGCCAACGGCGCTCATTGGCTGAGCCCAATCGCCGGGTTGGGATCGAAGATCAAGCCGCTGACGTCGGCGCTCGACGCCGGCGCCGGCGTGCCATCGAGATCGGTCAGCCCGACCAGAATGCCGAGCGCCGCCATGCTGGCGAGCGCGACCGCGCGCGGCCAGCGCGGCAGCATGTCCCACAGCGCGAACGGCGCCGGCCACCAGTAGGGCGCTTCCTGGCGAGGCAGCCGGGCCAACGCGCCGGCAATGCGCAGCCGCGTCTCGCCGACCGGCGGGGGCGCCGCCGCACGCGCCAACAGCTCGGCGAGCCGCAGCGCCGCAGCGTGAGCCGACCGCGCAGCGCCGTCGGCGTCGAGCAGACGGCGCGCCGCGGCGCGCTCGCGCGCCGGCCCGCGCGCGATATCGGAGCCGTGAATGTCGAGCAGACGGTGGAATTGCTTGAGGCGCACGATCATCACTCCATCAGCCGGCCGAGCGACCGACGCAGCGCCCGCTTGGCCCGCACCAGGAGCGCTTCGATGCCGGAGACCGAGCTTGCCATGATGGCGGCCGTCTCGGCGTTGCTGAGGCCTTCGTAGTAGGTAAGAACCAGCGCGACGCGCTGGCGTTCCGGCAGCGCCGCGAGCGCGGCGCCGACCGCGCGCGCGGTTTCATCGGCCTCGAGCCGGGCCACGGCATCGGGCGTGTCGTCGGGCGGATCGCCGGCCGCCTCGAGCGCGCTGAACGGCGCGTGACGCTGCCGATCGAGGCATAGATTGACGAGGACGCGATAGAGCCAGGTGCGGAAGGCCGCCTCGGGTCGCCAGCGCGGCGCGTTGACCCAGACCCGGAGCATGGCTTCCTGCACGACCTCGTCGGCATCGGCAGCGTTGCGCGTGATACGGAACGCCAGCCGGAACGCGCCGTCGAGATGGCGGCCGCTGAGCATCTCGAACGCCCGGGCGTCGGCCGCGGCGATCCGGGCCATGAGCTCTTCATCGCTGGGCTCCTCCATGGTGCGACTCAGGCCTCGATCCGGCCCCAGCACACCCACCGGACCCGATCCCGACCGGCCGCGCGGCCCACCGGGCGAGCCGCGTCGTACCACACTTGAACGAAGCCGCCGGCAAAACCCTGCGCGCCGGGGGTGGGCCATTCGGGGCACATCGGCAGTCCCGCGCAGGGTTTTGACATTTGGCGAGTTTAAATCAGGTTGCCCAGCGCGAACCACCGCCCGGCGCGACGGTGAGGCAGGGCTCGGCATCCTGTTTGCATCGCGCGGGTTGGCGGCTGGACCGCAGGCCCCGGCCATACGATGATGGATCGCCATGCCCCAGTTGCCGACCTTTTCCAGCCGCTGGCCAGGCCCCGCCTGACCATGCGCCGTCTCATCGTTTTTCTCTTCATCGTAGCGCTCGCTGGTGGCGGCGGCGCTTGGTACATGAGCCGCGGGCCGGCGACCGCGACGACCACCGCGCGACCGGCGGCGCCGGCCGTGCCGGTGCTCGCCGGGGTGGCGCAGGCCCAGGACGTGCAGCTTTACCAAACCGGGCTCGGCACGGTTCAGGCGTTCAACACCGTGACCGTCAAGGCACGAGTCGACGGTCAGCTCGACAAGATCGCGTTCGTCGAGGGCCAGGAGGTCAAGGCCGGCGACGTGCTGGCGCAGCTCGATCCGCGGCCGCTGCAGGCGGCGCTCGCCCAGGTGGTCGCCCAGAAGGCACGCGACGAGGCCCAGCTCGCCAACGCCAAGATCGACCTGCAGCGCGCCAGCAGCCTGATGAGCCGCGAGTTCGGCACCCAGCAGCGCGTCGACACCGCGCAGGCGCTGGTCGCGCAGTTGCAGGCGGCGATCCAAGGCGATCAGGCGATGATTGACAACGCCCGCGTGCAGCTCGGCTACACGACGATCGCGGCGCCGATCAGCGGCCGCACCGGCGTGCGCCTGGTCGACCAGGGCAACATCGTGCGTGCCGGCGACGCGGGCGGCATCGTCGTGATCACTCAGCTGCAGCCGATCTCGGTCATCTTCACCCTGCCGCAGGACGGGCTCGGCGAGGTCCACGAAGAGATGGCGAAGGGGCAGCTCAAGGTGATCGCGTTCCGCCGCGACGAGAAGACCATCGTCGACGAGGGCGCCTTGGCGCTGGTCGACAATCAGATCGACCAGGCGGCCGGCACGATCCGGCTGAAAGCGACCTTCCCCAACGCTAAGAATGCGCTGTGGCCCGGCGAATTCGTCAGCGCGCGGCTGATGCTCGGCGTGCGCCGCGGCGTCGTGACCGTGCCGGCGCCGGTGGTGCAGCGTGGCCCGAACGGCACCTATGCCTATGTCATCAAGCCCGACGACACAGCCGAGATGCGGCCCATCAAGGTGCACCAGATCCGCGACGGCATCGCGGTCATCGACGAGGGGCTCGCGGCGGGCGAGCGGGTCGTGATCGACGGACAGTACAAGCTGCGGCCGGGCGTGCGGATCGACGCCACCGTGGGAGACGGCACCAAGCCCAAGACCGGAGTGTAGCGACCGCCATGAGCATCTCGACGCCGTTCATCCTGCGGCCGGTCGCAACCTCGCTGTTGATGATCGGCATCCTGTTGGTCGGCTTGGTCGCGTACCCGGCGCTGCCGGTGGCACCGCTGCCCCAGGTCGACTTCCCGACCATCGTCGTCACCACCAACTATCCGGGCGCCAGCCCGGTCACCATGGCGTCGTCGGTCGCCCAGCCGCTCGAGCGTCAGTTCTCGCAGATCCCCGGCGTCACCCAGTTGACCTCGGCGAGCGGCTCCGGCGTCGCGGCAATCACGGTCCAGTTCGATCTCAACCGCAATATCGACGCCGCCGCCCAGGACATCCTGTCGGCGATCAACGCCGCGAGCGGCCAGCTGCCCAAGACCCTGCCGTCGCCCCCGACCTTCCGCAAGGTCAACCCAGCCGATGCGCCTATCCTGATCATCGCGGTCAATTCCGACACGCTGCCGATCCAGACGGTGAACGAGTACGCCGACGTCATCCTGGCGCAACAGATCTCGCAGCTGCCCAACATCGCCCAAGTGGCGATCTTCGGCGAGCAGAGACCTTCGGTGCGCATCCAGGTCGACCCCCTCAAGCTGGCCTCGATCGGCATGAGCCTCGAGGAGGTCCGCGCGGTGGTCGCGAGCGCGACCGTCGACTCGCCCAAGGGTACCTTCGACGGTGCGGCGCAGAGCTTCACGATCTACGACAACGATCAGCTGACCCGCGCCGCCGAATGGGAGCACATCGTTCTCGCCTATCGCAACGGCTCGCCGATCCGGGTCAAGGACGTCGGCGTCGCGGTCGATGCCCCGGAGAACTTGAGGGTGGCGGCCTGGCAGAAAGGCCGGCGCGGAATCCAGCTCGCCGTGTTCAAGCAACCCGGCGCCAACGTGATCGAGGCGGTCAACCGGATTCGTGCCACCCTGCCGCGCCTCCAGGCCGCGATGCCGCCGTCGATCGAGGTCAGTATTGTCGCCGACCGCACCCAGACCATCCGGGCCTCGGTCGACAACGTCCAAGAAACCATGCTGGTCACGATCGCGCTCGTCGTCGGCGTGATCTTCCTGTTCCTGCGCAGCTTCTGGGCGACCGTGATCCCGAGCATCACGGTGCCGATGTCGCTGATCGGCACGTTCGCGGTGATGTACGTGCTCGGCTACAGCATCGACAACCTGTCCTTGATGGCGCTGACCATCGCGGTCGGCTTCGTGGTCGACGACGCGATCGTGATGCTCGAGAACATCTACCGCCATATCGAGGAAGGCATGGAGCCGTTCGAGGCGGCGCTCAAGGGCGCCGGCGAGATCGGCTTCACCATCGTGTCGATCAGCTGCTCGCTGATCGCGGTGTTCATCCCGCTGCTGCTGATGGGCGGTATCGTGGGCCGGCTGTTCCGCGAGTTCGCCATGACGGTGACCGTCACCATCGTGGTTTCAGCGATCGTCGCGCTGACCCTGACGCCGATGATGTGCTCGCGCTTCCTGAAGGATCCGAAGCAGGTCCGGCACGGCCGCCTGTACATGATCTGCGAAGCCTTCTTCGACGGCATGCTGGCGTTCTACCGCTGGGGCCTCGAGCGGGTTCTGCGGCACCAGTTCGCGACCCTGATGGTGCTGTGCGTCACCATCGTCGCCAACGTCATCCTGTACCTCCAGATTCCCAAGGGCTTCTTCCCGCAGCAAGACGTCGGCTTCATCTTCGGCTCGGCCGAGGGCAACCAGGACATCTCGTTCAAGGGCATGAGCGAAAAAGGTCTGGCGATCGCCGAGATCGTCGCGAAGGACCCCGCGGTCGAAACCTACTCGATGAGCGTCGGACCCAATGGTTTCTCGCCGGTCACCAATACCGCGCGTCTCTGGATCGTGCTCAAGCCGCGTGATCAGCGCGACGCGTCCGCGGATCAGGTGATCCGCCGCCTACGCCCGCAGGTCGCAGCGGTTCGCGGCGTCGCGCTGTTCATGCAGGCGGCGCAGGACATCAATGTCGGCGGTCGGCTGTCACGCACGCAGTACCAGTACACGCTGCAAGACGCCAATCTCGACGAGCTCAACGACTGGGCGCCGCGCATGCTCGACAGGTTGCGCGAGCTGCCGCAGCTCGCCGACCTGGCGAGCGATCAGCAGACCCGCGCCTCGACCGCGACCCTGACGATCGATCGCGACACCGCGGCGCGCTTCGGCATCCAGCCGCAGGTCATCGACGACACGCTCTACGACGCCTTCGGCCAACGCCAGGTGGCGCAGTATTTCACCCAGACCAACACCTACAAGGTCATCCTCGAGATCACGCCGGAGCTCCAGGGCGATCCCGAGACCTTGCGCAAGATCTACATCAAGTCACCGCTCACCGGGCAGCAGGTGCCGATGTCGACCTTCGTGCGCTTCGACACCAGCAAGACCGGCTATCTGTCGGTCAGCCACCAGAGCCAATTTCCAGCGGTGACCCTGTCCTTCAACCTGGCGCCCGGTGTTGCGCTCGGCCAGGCCGTCGACGCGATCCGCGCCGCGAGCGTCGAGATGGGCATGCCGCCCAGCCTGGTCGGCACCTTCCAGGGCACCGCGCAGGCGTTTCAATCGTCGCTCGCCAGCCAGCCCTACCTGATCGCGGCGGCGATCGTCGTCGTCTATCTGATCCTCGGCATGCTCTACGAGAGCTACATCCATCCGCTGACCATCCTCTCGACCCTGCCGTCGGCTGGCGTCGGCGCACTGCTCATCCTCATGATGGCCGGCATGGATCTGAGCGTGATCGCGCTGATCGGCATCATCCTGCTGATCGGCATCGTCAAAAAGAACGCGATCATGATGATCGACTTCGCGCTGGCCGCGGAGCGCAACCAGGGCCTCAAGCCCGCGGAGTCGATCTACCAGGCCTGCCTGATGCGTTTCCGCCCGATCATGATGACGACCATGGCGGCGCTGCTCGGCGGCCTGCCCCTGATGCTCGCCTCGGGCACCGGCTCGGAGCTCCGCAAGCCGCTCGGCTTCGCCATGGTCGGCGGGCTGCTGTTGAGCCAGGTCCTGACGCTCTACACCACCCCGGTGGTCTATCTCTACATGGACCGGCTGAGCAACTGGGCCAAGCGCGGACGCGTTACCGAGCCGCGGCTATCGCGCGCGCAACGCGTGCTGCACGCGGGCGGGGCGGCCGAGTAGGCGGACCGAACCGCCGGCGGGCGCGCGCGCCAAGGACCGCCGCCGCAGACCCGCGCCGACCGAGGGAGGGCGACCAATTCGTGCACGGAACCCCGATCCGCGGCGTATAACCAAGCCGTGGCGTGCTCGGACCGGCGGTCGGCCGAGGGCGCTTTTCCGTTGCCGGACCGTGACCGGTCATGATCGATCAGACGGCTGACAAAGCGCGCGGGCTTCGGCCCGCCCCCCTGACCCGGAGCCGGCGCCCCGGCCGGCTATGGCGCGTCGTCGCGTGGACGCTCGTCATCCTGCTGCTGCTCGCCGGGCTGGCCTGGATCGTCTGGCCGCGCCAGGCCGCCCAGCCGGCGCGCGGTGGCCGATTCAGCACCACGGGGCCGATGCCGGTGAGCGTGCTCGCCGCCGAGAAGGGCGATGTGCCGATCACGCTCAATGCGCTCGGCACGGTGACGCCGCTCGCCACCGTCACGGTCAAGACCCAGATCAACGGCCAACTGACCCGGATCGCCTTCCAGGAAGGTCAGCAAGTGGAGCGCGGCGACTTCCTCGCCGAGATCGACCCGCGCCCCTACCAGGCGGCGCTCGACCAAGCGCAGGGCCAGCTGCAGCGCGACCAGGCGCTGCTGCGCAATGCCGAGGTCGACCTGCAGCGCTACAAGACCCTGGCGGCCCAGGATTCGATCGCGCGCCAGCAGCTCGACACCCAGGACGCGCTGGTGCGGCAGTATCAAGGCACCGTCAAGGCCGACCAGGCGATGGTCGACAACGCCCGCATCAATTTCGGCTTCTGCCGGATCGTGGCGCCGGTCAGCGGCCGCGTCGGGCTGCGCCAGGTCGACCAGGGCAACTACGTCCAGGTCAGCGACGCCGGCGGCCTCGTCGTGATCACCCAACTGAAGCCCATCACGGTGATCTTCACCTTGCCCGAGGACAATCTGTCGGCGGTGCTGAAGCGGCTGCGTGCCGGCGCGACGCTCCAGGTCACCGCGCTCGATCGCGGTCAGAAGGCCAAGCTCGCGGTCGGCAGCTTGACGACGATCGACAACCAGATCGACACCACCACCGGCACCTTCAAGCTGCGCGCGCAGTTCGACAACGACGACGAGGCGCTGTTCCCCAATCAGTTCGTCAACATCCAGCTGCTGGTCGACGTGCAGCGTGACAGTGTGGTGGTGCCGAGCAGCGCCATCCAGCGCGGCGCGCCCGGCACCTTCGTGTACGCGGTCCAGCCCGACAGTACCGTCAAGGTGCAGCCGGTGGCGCTCGGCCCGGCGGCCGCCGATCGCGTCGCGATCACGTCGGGGCTGGCGCAAGGCGACAAGGTCGTGGTCGACGGCGCCGACAAGCTGCGCGACGGCGCCAAGGTCATGCTGCCCGAGGAGGGTGCCGCCGCAGGCGGCACCTCGGGGCCGGCGCGGCGCGGCCGGCAAGCCGGCCAGGACGGCACGCCGTCGCCCGACGGCGCCCAGGAGCGAGGCCAGGGTCGGCGCCGCAGCGCGCAATGAACCCGTCACGGCTCTTCATCCTGCGGCCGGTGGCGACCTCGCTCTTCATGATCGCGATCATGCTCGTCGGCGCGGTCGCGTTCCGCTTCCTGCCGCTGTCGGCGTTGCCCCAGGTCGACTACCCGACCATCCAGGTGCAGACCTTCTATCCGGGCGCCAGCCCGGAGGTGATGACGTCGTCGGTCACGGCGCCGCTCGAGCGCCAGCTCGGCCAGATGCCGAGCCTGACCCAGATGACGTCGACCAGCTCGGCCGGCGCCTCGGTGCTCACCTTGCAGTTCAGCCTCGACCTCACGCTCGACGTCGCCGAGCAGCAGGTCCAGGCGGCGATCAACGCCGCCGGCAATCTGCTGCCCGCCGATCTGCCGGCGCCGCCGATCTACGCCAAAGTCAATCCGGCAGACGCGCCGATCCTGACCCTGGCATTGACCTCCAAAACGTTGCCGCTCCCCAGGGTGCAGGACCTCGCCGACACGCGCGTCGCGCAGAAGATCTCGCAGCTCCCCGGGGTCGGCCTGGTCAGCATCAACGGCGGCCAGCGGCCGGCGGTGCGGATCCGGGCCAATCCGCGCGCGCTTGCCGCCTACGGGCTCAACCTCGACGACCTGCGCAGCACGATCAACAACAACAACGTCAACACGCCCAAGGGCAACTTCGACGGCCCGGCGCGCGCCTCGTCGATCAACGCCAACGACCAGCTGCGCAGCGCCGAGGAGTACAAGAGCATCGTCGTGGCCTACCGCAACGGCTCGCCGGTGCGACTGTCCGACGTCGCCGACATCGTCGACAGCTCGGAGAACACCCGCCTCGGCGCCTGGATGAACGCCGACCCGGCGATCATCCTCAACGTCCAGCGTCAGCCCGGCGCCAACGTCATCGAGGTCGTCGACACCATCAAACGTCTGCTGCCGGCGCTGCAAGGCGCGCTGCCCGCGGCCGTCGAGCTCACGGTCTTGACCGACCGCACGACCACGATCCGCGCTTCCGTCCACGACGTCGAGATCGAGCTGATGCTCGCCGTCGTGCTGGTCGTGCTGGTGATCTTCGTCTTCCTGCGCAACATCCCGGCGACCATCATCCCGAGCCTGTCGGTGCCGCTGTCGATCGTCGGCACCTTCGCGTTCATGTATCTGGCCGGCTTCAGTCTGAACAACCTGTCCTTGATGGCGCTGACGATCGCGACCGGCTTCGTGGTCGACGACGCGATCGTGATGATCGAGAACATCGCGCGCTATGTCGAGCAGGGCGAGCGCCCGCTGCAGGCGGCGCTCAAGGGTGCCGAGCAGATCGGCTTCACGATCATGTCGCTGACCGTGTCGCTGATCGCCGTGCTGATTCCGCTGTTGTTCATGGCCGACGTGGTCGGCCGGCTATTCCGCGAGTTCGCGATCACGTTGGCGGTCACGATCCTGATCTCGGCCGTGGTCTCGCTGACCTTGGTGCCGATGCTGTGCGCCAAGCTGCTGCGCCATCGGCCGGATGAGGAGAAGAGCGCGGTCGCGCGTACGACCCAGCGCTGGTTCGACGCGGTGATCGCCGGCTACGGCCGGCTGCTCGCCTGGGTGCTCGATCACCAGGCGCCGACCCTGCTAGTTGCGGTCGGCACGCTCGCGCTGACCGCTTATCTCTATGTCGTGATCCCGAAGGGTTTTTTCCCGGTGCAGGACACCGGCTTGATCCTCGGCATCTCCGAGGCGCCGCAGAGCGTGTCCTACACCGCGATGGCGACGCGCCAGCGTGCGCTCGCCGAGATCATCCTCAAGGATCCCGACGTCGAAAGCCTGTCGTCGTTCATCGGCGTCGACGGCACCAACATGACGCTCAACAGCGGCCGGTTCCTCATCAACCTGACGCCGCGCGACCAGCGCGTGGCCAGCGCGACCGACGTGATCCGCCGGCTGCAGCACGCGATCGCCGATGCCCCCGGGATCGCGCTCTACATGCAGCCGGTCCAGGACCTCACGATCGACACCACGGTCAGCCGCACCCAGTACCAGTTCGTGATCGAGCATGCCAACCCGGACGAGCTGTCCGCCTGGGTGCCCAAGCTGATCGACCGCTTGCGCGAGCTGCCGGAGCTCGAGGACGTCGCGAGCAACTCGCAGGATCAGGGACTGGCAACTTACGTCGAGGTCGATCGCGACACCGCCGGGCGCTTCGGCATCACGCTTGCGACGGTCGACAACGCGCTCTACGACGCCTTCGGCCAGCGCAACATCTCGACCATCTTCACCCAGACCAACCAATACCGGGTGATCCTCGAGGCCGACGCCCAGTCGCAATCACTCGCCGCTATCTATCTGCCGTCGTCGACCGGCGGCCAGGTGCCGCTGCTGTCGATCGCCAAGGTGAGCGAGACGATGGCGCCGCTGCAGATCAACCACCTGGGCCAGTTTCCTGCCGCGACGGTGTCGTTCAACCTGGCGCACGGCACCTCGCTGGGCGCCGCGGTCCAGGCGATCCGCGCCGCCGAGCGCGAGATCGGCGCGCCGCGCGGCATGATCACGAGCTTTCAGGGCGCCGCGCTGGCTTTCCAGAACTCGCTCGATAGCGAGCTGCTCCTGATCCTCGCCGCGATCGTTACGATGTACATCGTGCTGGGTGTGCTCTACGAGAGCTACATCCACCCGATCACGATCCTGTCGACCCTGCCGTCGGCCGGTATCGGCGCGCTGCTCGCCCTGATGGCGGTCGGCAGCGATCTCGACGTCATCGCGATCATCGGCATCGTGCTCCTGATCGGCATCGTCAAGAAGAACGCGATCATGATGATCGACTTCGCGCTCGATGCCGAACGCAACGAAGGGCTGCCGCCGCGCGAGGCGATCTATCAGGCGTGCCTGCTGCGCTTCCGGCCGATCCTGATGACCACCATGTCGGCGCTGCTCGGGGCGCTGCCCCTGATGCTCGGCACCGGCATGGGCTCGGAGCTGCGCCACCCCCTCGGCGTGACGATCGTCGGCGGCCTGATCGTCAGCCAATTCCTCACCTTGTTCACCACGCCGGTGATCTATCTCGCTTTCGATAGCCTAGCGCAGCGCTTCGGCCGGGAGGGAGCGCCGTGATCGCCCGATGAACATCTCGGCACCGTTCATCGCGCGGCCGGTCGCGACCACGCTCCTGACCCTGGGCGTCGTGCTGGCCGGATTGATGGGCTATCGCCTGCTGCCGGTGGCGCCGCTACCCCAGGTCGAGCTCCCGACCATCCAGGTAACGGCGTCGATGCCGGGCGCCAGCCCCGAGACCATGGCGAGCGCGGTGGCGACGCCGCTCGAGCGCCATCTCGGCCACATCGCCAACGTCACCGAGATGACCTCGTCCAGCTCGGTCGGCAACACCCGGATCACGCTGCAGTTCGGCCTCGATCGCAGCATCAACGGGGCGGCGCGCGACGTCCAGGCGGCGATCAACGCGGCACGCGCCGACCTGCCCGCCAACCTGCGCAGCAATCCGACCTACCGCAAGCTCAACCCGGCCTCGGCGCCGATCATGATCCTGTCGCTGGTCTCGGCGACCATGAGTCCGGGCCAGCTCTACGACTCGGCCGCAACCGTGCTGCAGCAGAAATTGTCGCAGGTCGAGGGCATCGGTCAGGTCAACGTCAGCGGCAGCGCGCTGCCGGCGGTGCGGGTCGAGATCAACCCGCACGCGCTGTTCAAGTACCAGATCGGCCTCGAGGACGTCCGCGCGGCGTTGTCGGCCGCCAACGCCAACGCCCCCAAAGGGGCGATCGAGGAGGGCGACCGGCGCTTCCAGATCTACACCAACGACCAGGCGCGGCGGGCCGATCAGTACCGCAATCTCGTGATCGCCTACCGCAACGGCGCGGTGGTGCGCGTCTCCGACATCGCCGAGGTCGTTGATTCGGTCGAGGACCTGCGCAACGCCGGCATCGCCAACGGCGTGCCGTCGGTGCTCGTGATCCTCTACGGCCAGCCGGGCGCCAACATCATCGACACTGTCGACCGAGTGACCGCGCTGCTGCCCGAGCTCGCCGCCTCGATCCCGAGCGACATCGACCTGGCGGTCGCGATCGAGCGCACCACCACGATCCGGGCGTCGATCCACGAGGTCGAGCGCACCTTGTTGATTGCCATCGCGCTCGTGATCCTGGTGGTCTTCCTGTTCCTGCGCAACCTGCGCGCCACCATCATTCCGGTGGTTGCGGTGCCGGTGTCGCTGATCGCCACCTTCGGCGTGATGTATCTGTGCGGCTACAGCATCAACAATCTGTCGCTGATGGCGCTCACGGTGGCGACCGGGTTCGTGGTCGACGACGCCATCGTCGTCCTGGAGAACGTCTCCCGGCACCTCGAGAACGGCATGTCGCGCGTCCAGGCGGCGCTGCTCGGCGCGCGCGAGGTCGGTTTCACGGTGCTGTCGATGAGCATCTCGCTGGTCGCGGTGTTCATCCCGATCCTGTTGATGGGCGGCATCGTCGGGCGGTTCTTTCGCGAGTTCGCGGTCGTGCTGTCGGCCGCCGTGCTGGTGTCCCTGGTGGTGTCGCTGACCACCACGCCGATGATGTGCGCCCGGCTGCTGCGCCCGCCCGCGGAGGGCGCCACGCCGGCGCGCTGGGCACGCTGGAGCGAGGCCGGGTTCGAGTGGCTGCGTGGCGTCTACGAGCGCTCGCTCGGCTGGGCGCTGCGTCATGGCGTGCTCATGATGCTGCTGCTGCTCGCGACCATCGGCCTCAACGTCTACCTCTACATCGTGATCCCGAAGGGCTTGTTTCCGCAGCAGGACACCGGGCGCCTGGTCGGCGGCATCCAGGCCGATCAGAGCATCTCGTTCCAGGCCATGCGCCAGAAGCTGGTGCAGTTCATCACCTTGGTGAAGCAGGATCCCGCGGTCGAGACCGTGGTCGGCTTCACGGGCGGCGCGCGCACCAACTCGGGCTTCGTGTTCGTCGCCCTCAAGCCCTTGCGCGAGCGCGACGCCTCGGCCGACCGCATCACCGCGCGGCTGCGCACGCGGCTCGCCAATGTGCCGGGCGCGACCTTGTTCTTCTCGCCGGTTCAGGACATTCGGGTCGGCGGCCGGGCGGCCAACGCAACCTATCAGTACACCGTGCAGGGCGACGATCTCGCCGAGGTGCGCACCTGGGTGCCGAAGATCGCCGAAGCGCTCAAGGAGGTGCCGCAGCTGGTCGACGTCAACTCCGATCTCGAGGAGAAGGGCATCCAGACCGATCTGGTGATCGATCGCGACGCCGCCTCGCGGCTCGGCGTGACCACGGCGCAGATCGACAACACGCTGTACGATGCCTTCGGCCAGCGCCAAGTCTCGACGATCTACAATCCGCTCAACCAGTACCATGTGGTCATGGAGCTGGCGCCCAGATACTGGCAAAACCCGGAGATTCTCGACGAGATCTTCGTCAGCACCGCGGGCGCGGTCAGCGGCACCCAGTCGACCAACGCCGTGGCAGGCACGACCGCCGCCAAACCGACGGCGCGCTCCGGTGCCCGCGCCGCGCCAGCACCGACCGCAACCGCCAACGCGGCGACGATCGCCAGCGACGCCGCGCGCAACCAGGCAACCAACCGGATCGCCAACACGACCCGCAGCGGCGTGTCGACCGGCGTCGCGGTGAGCACGCGGCCCGAGACCATGGTGCCGCTGTCGACGTTCGCGACGTACGCGCCGAGCACCACGCCGCTCGCGGTCAATCACCAGGGTCACTTCGTCGCCGCGACGATCTCCTTCAACCTACCGCCGGACGGCACCTTGGGCAGCGCGGTCAACGCGATCCACGACACCATGAACCGGATCGGCGTGCCAGTGACCGTCCAGGGCACCTTCCAGGGCACGGCGCGGGTGTTCCAGCAGTCGCTCGACAACCAGCCGATCCTGATCCTGACGGCCTTGCTGGCGGTCTATATCGTGCTCGGCATCCTCTACGAGAGCTACATCCACCCGATCACGATCCTGTCGACCCTGCCGTCGGCCGGCATCGGCGCGCTGCTGGCCCTGAAGAACGCGATCATGATGATCGACTTCGCGCTCGACGCGCAGCGCAACCGCGGGCTCGATCCACGATCCGCGATCCACCAGGCCTGCCTGCAGCGCTTCCGGCCGATCATGATGACGACCATGGCCGCCATGCTCGGCGCGGTGCCGCTGGCGATCGGCTTCAGCGACGGCTCCGAGCTGCGGCGACCGCTCGGCATCTCGATCGTCGGCGGCCTGATCGTCAGCCAGATGTTGACGCTCTACACGACGCCGGTGATCTATCTCTACCTCGACCGGTTCGGCAGCTGGGTACGGCGCCAGTGGCACCGCGCACCATTGCTCGAAGGCGCGTGATGATGCGTTCGCCCTTCGTCGCCGGGCTGGTCCCCTGGACGGCCGCGCTGCTGCTCGCCGGCTGCATGGTCGGGCCCGACTATGCGCGCGCACCGGCCGTCGTGCCCGAAAAGTTCAAGGAGCAGGGCATCTGGAAGGTCGCGCAGCCGCTCGACGAGGCGCCGCGCGGCGCCTGGTGGACGATCTACAAGGATCCGCTGCTCGATCAGCTGGTGCGCCAGATCGACATCGACAATCAGACCCTCAAGGCGGCCGAAGCCGCTTATCGCGACACCGTCGCGGTGGTCCAGCAGGCGCAGTCGACGCTGTTCCCGACCGTCACGGCAAGCGCGACCGATCGCACCTCGCGCGGCGTCAACCCCAGCAGCGGCGCGGCCGGTGGGGGCGGCGGCAACGTGCGCAGCCTCTACAGCCTGTCGGCGAGCGCCAGCTGGACGATCGACGTGTGGGGCCGCATCCGGCGCATCATCGAGGGCGACATCGCGAGCGCGCAGGTCAGCGCGGCCGATCTCGCGGCGGCGCGGCTGTCGGCCCAGGGCGCGCTTGCCAGCGCCTATCTGCAGCTGCGCGTCCAGGACGAGCTCAAGCGCCTGCTCGACAGCTCGGCGGAAGCCTACGCGCAGTCGCTGCAGATCGTACGCAACCAATACGCCTCGGGCGTGGTCGGGCGCTCCGACGTCGCCCAGGCCGAAACCCAGCTCAAGAGCACGCAAGCCCAGGCGATCAACACCGGCGTCCAGCGCGCCCAGCTCGAGCACGCGATCGCCGTGCTGATCGGCTTGCCGCCGGCGTCGTTCCAGATCGATCCCGAGCCGCTCGCGCTCGAGGTGCCGCAGATCCCCGCCGGCGTGCCCTCGACCCTGCTGCAACGCCGCCCCGACATCGCTGCCGCCGAGCGCCAGATGCAGGCGGCGAACGCCCAGATCGGCGTCGCGATCGCGGCCTACTATCCCGACTTCACCTTGGCGGCCTCGGTCGGCTATTCGAACTCGATCCTGGCGCGCCTGATCCAGGAGCCCAACCAGTTCTGGTCGGTCGGTCCGGCACTGGCGGCCACCGTGCTCGACGCCGGCGCGCGCAGCGCCCAGGTCGCCCAGGCGCGCGCGCTGCACGAGCAGGCGGTCGCGAACTACCGCCAGACCGTGCTGACCGGCTTCCAGCAGGTTGAGGATCAGCTGGCGGCGCTGCGCGTCCTCGCCGAGCAGGCCGGGATCCAGGCCGAGGCGCTGACGGCAGCGCGCGAAGCCGAGCGCCTGATCTTCAACCAGTATCGTGCGGGCACGGTGTCCTTCACCAACGTCGTGGTGGCCCAAACCGCGGCGCTGTCGAACGCCCAGACGGCGCTGACCATCCGCGGCAGCCGCCTGACCGCGAGCGTCTCGCTGCTGCAAGCGCTCGGCGGCAGCTGGGACGCCTCGCAGCTGCCGACGCGCGAACAGATCATCGACACCGACCCGCGCACGCCGATTCCGATCAGCGCCACGGTCGCGCCGCCGCGCTGAGCCGGCGGCTCAGTCGGGCGTGACGCCCGCGGTCTGGATCAGTGCGATCCACTTGGTCATTTCGCCGGCGAGGAAGCTCGCCAGCGACTCAAGGGTCGAGCCCGGCTCAGAAGCATGCCCCCGGGTCGAATGGCGCATGGCCCCGCCATTCGTCGCGGATCGCATCGAGCCGTGCCGGCTCGAGCAGGGCGCGGATGCGCCGCTCGACCTCGGCGAGAAAATCCGGATCGAGCGACCCGGCCGACCAGCGACCGGCGCGCGTCTCACCGAGGAAGCGGACGAACCAGGTCGCGCTGCGCAGGAAGATCAGCCGGCGAAACGGCGCGAGCCACGGCCGCAGCTGCGCCGCGCGATCGGCGTCGAGCGCGCCGCGATACGCGGCGTAGAAGGTCTCGAGCGCCGGCCGCGGCAGGGCGACGTCGACGCGGCGATCCCACAAGGTCGAGGTCGGCAAGGTCGCGTGCGCGAGATCGCTCGCCGGCGTGCCGTACTGCACGCGCTCGAGATCGACCAGCACGGCACGGCCCGACGGCTCGACCAGGAAATTGCCTGGGTGGCAGTCGAACGCGATCAAGCTCGCGGGCTGCGGCGCGACACCGAGCCGATCGAGCAGCGGCGCCAGCGCGGCGAGCTCCTCGAGCAGGATCGCACGCGCCGCGGGCGCGAGCACGGCGGCGGTCGCATCGTCGTCGAGCCCCTTGGCCTGGCGCGCGAGGTGTGCGCGCGCGCCGGCCAGGGGATCGGCGGTGTGATCGACCAGCGGCGGCCGCTCGGGCGGTGGCGGCAGTGCCAGGCCGTGGAGCCGCGCCAGGCTGGCCGCGAGAGCCGGCAGGTCACGCACGAGGTCCGGCACGCGCCCAAGGATCTCCTCGACCACGAGGCCGCCCATCGGCAGCCCGGCGGCGGGCTCGAGCATCCCGAACAGGCGCGGCGTCACGCCGGCCGGCGCGGCACGCGCGAAGCACACCGCCTGGTAGTCGAGATGGGCACGCGCATCGCTCGCCACTTGGCTGAAGCGCGGGATGCGCACCAAGCGGCCATAGCCACGCACGCGCACATGGGCGTGCGCGATGCCGTCGGCCGCCAGCTCCTCGAAATCGTCGGCCGCGACGCGCTGGAACCCGGGGACCCGTGCCAGCGCCGTGGCGAGCGCGGCGCGGTCGTAGAGCGTCAAGCCGCAGGCGCTTTCAGATGTTCCTGCAGGCGCGGCATCAGCTCGACCAGGTTGCACGGCCGGAAGCGCGCGTCGAGCTGATGACGCAGGATCTCGTCCCAGGCGTCGCGGCAGGCGCCGGGCGAGCCCGGCAGCGCGAACAGATAGGTGCCGCCAGCGACCCCGCCGGTGGCGCGGCTCTGGATCGTCGAGGTGCCGATCTTCTGGTAGCTGATCCAGCGGAACAGCTCGCCGAAGCCGGTGATCTCCTTCTCGTAGACCGCCTGGAACGCCTCCGGCGTGACGTCGCGGCCGGTCACGCCGGTGCCGCCGGTGGCGAGCACGACGTCGACCTCGGGATCGGCGATCCAGGCGCGCAGCTGGGCCTCGATCGCGCTCTTGTCGTCCTTGACGATGGTGCGCCTGACCGCGTGATGGCCGGCGCCCTCGATGCGCTCGACCAGGGTCGCGCCCGACTTGTCGGAAGCCAGATCGCGGCTGTCGGAAACCGTCAGGACCGCGATGTTGACCGGTAGAAACCGCCGGGTTTCGTCAATTCCTGCCATTGCGTTCAGCCAGTGCCGGATCGCCGCTGCTGCGTCCGATATAGACCGGCATGTCGCCCTGGGCAACCTGGTCCAGGCTGTCGATCGGCTGGCCGAGCCGAAGCTGATAGATCCAGAAATTCGTCAAGACGCGTTGGACGAGTTGCCGGGTCTCGGCCTGTGGCAGGCTCTCGATCAGCAGCAGCGGATCCTCGTTCGGGGTCGCGGTCAGATTGCCGGGGCCGACATTGTAGGCG
>JACQAI010000556.1 GCA_016195115.1 Pseudomonadota bacterium | reverse complement strand
TGCCGGTCTGGGCGATGCCGATGATCGGCAGGCCCGACTGCAGCTCGGCGCGCGTCAGGCCGAAATTGAGGTAGCGCTCGAGATACAGCGCGGTGTCGCCGGGATGGTTCGGATCGTCGAACCACATTTGGCTGCGCAGCTTCGGCTTCTTGCCTTTCGACGCCATGGCGATCCTCCCGGAATTCTCTCAGTCGAACATAGTCGCGCGCCCTGACGGCGCAAAGCGCGGGCGCGCCCGCGTCACGCTGTCGTGGTCAGGAGCTCGCTCAGGGTGGCGTTGAACGGGTCGGCGGCTTCGTAGGCGACCCAGTGGCCGGCGTCGGGAATCACGCGGAAGCGCGACGTCGGCTGCAGCGCGCGGAACATGCGCTCGCGGTCGGGCAGGAACGCGCCGGCGGTGGCGTCGCGCTCGCCCCAGATGCCGTTGAGCTGGGTGCCGTTCAGGCGCACCAGCGCCTCCTTGAGCGCCCCGGTGCGCGAGATCGGTCGGCTGGCGACGAACGTGCGCGCCGTGTTGGTGGTCTGGATGTGCACCGCGAGCTCGTCGATCTTGGTCTTGTCGGCGATCATCAGGATGCCGAGGTTGCGCCGGTGCACGGTGCGAATCTCCTCGGGATCGCTGAGCCGCCGCCACGAACCCATCGACTCGAGCTCCGGACGCTGCAGGCCGAGGCCGTTCGAGCCGACCACCGTCATGCTGGCGCAGCGCGCGCCCGCGATCGCCGCGACGTTGCCGCCGACCACGCCGCCGAACGAGAACCCGGCGACGTGATAGCGCTCGCCCTTGGGCACGATCTCGTCGAGCCCGCGCGCCACGATCTCGGCGATGCTGGCCGCCGAGTAGGGCTCGGGCGGCCGCGCCGAGTCGCCGTAGCCCGGCATGTCGGCCGTCAGCACGGTGAAGCGCTGGCCGAGCGGCTCGACGTTGCGGATCCAGTGCGACCACGCGCCATGGCCGCCGTGCAGCAACGCCAGATGCGGTCCCGCGCCGTACGCGCGCCACACCATGGTGCCGTCGCCGCACGGCGTGCGGATTTCGCGCGCACGCCCCTTCACCGCCGCCACCAACTCGGCGGGCGTCATCCCGTCTCCTCGGCTCATGGTCCTAGCAGAGTCGCGCCGCCGCGCTTGGTCAAGCCGTTCTTATCGTTCTTCTCCGCCAGGCCGCAGGCCCGGCATCCCTTTAAGGGGATGGGGGGGATGGCAGGGGGATGGAGGGGATGCGTGTCTGCAACGTCGGAGCCGCGGCTGGAGTTGGTGAATGCGCTTCGCGCCACCCCTCCATCCCCCTGCCATCCCCCTATCTCCTCAAAGGGGCGCTGGGCGCCCGCCGGCGCAGCAGGGCTACCCCGTGATGCGCGGCAGCATGACGGTGACGATGAAGCCGCCGTCCGGCCGGTTCTCGGCCACCACCCTGCCCTTGAGCGCCTCGGCGTGGCGGCGCACCAGCCACAGCCCGATGCCGAAATGGCCGGACTGGCCGAACGGCGTCTCCTCGTCGTGGGCGGCGCGCGGTAGCAGCGGCCGATCGGAATAGTAGCGGTCGAAGATGTGCGGCAGCCGCTCCTCGGGCACGCCGGGACCGCGGTCGCTCACCGCGATGACGACCCGGCCGTCGGCGGCGGTCACGGCGACGGCGACTTCGCCGTCGGGCGACGAGAAGCTGAGCGCGTTGTCGACCAGGTTCTCGACGATCGTCTCGATCAGATCGTCGCGGCCGAGCACCGCCAGGCCCTCCTGGACCTTGCCGACCAGACGGCGCGCGTCGGGGCCGAGCATCTCGCGATAGCCGTGGATCAGCCGGCGCATCAGCCCCGAGACGTCGACCAGGAAGGTCGACGGGTCCAACAGGTCGGCGGTGGCTTCGTCCAGGCGCCTGGCGGATTGCACCAGGCCTTCGAGCTTGTTGAGCGACACCGTCAAGGCCTGGATCGCGGTGACGGCGCGCTCGTCCTCGGCGCTGACGCGCCGACGCAGCGGCTCGATCGCCTGGCGGATCACGCCGAGCGGCGATTTGAACGCATGCGCGTTGTCCTCGGCGGCGCGCCGGATGCTGTCGGCCGACGCCTTCAAGGTCTCGACCATGCGGTCGAAATCGGCGGCGACCTGAGCGAGCTCGGGGATGCGGTTGCGCGCCGCGAACGAGTCGCCGTCCTCGGCGTTCTCGATGCCGCGCGCCAGCTTGCCGAACTGGGTCAGGCTGCCCCATAGCGACAGGAACAGGGCGAACACCAGCGCCGCCATCACGCCGTAGATGATCAGCGCGACCCGCGCTTCGTTGGTCTTCCAATAGGGCTCGCCGATCGCGACGCCGCTGATGCCGCGCACCGCGTTCGAGATCACCACGGCGCCGCAGCCGGCACCGCTCTGCACCGGCGTGATCGAGGTGATCAGCTCGTCGATGCCGGACGGCCGCGCCAGCCGCACCGCCAGCGGCAGGTTGCCGCTGCAGCTCTGCGCCAGCCGATCGAGCACGCCGATCTCGGCCAGATGTTGGCGCTCGATGTTGAGCTGATCGATGGGCACTGCCGGCGCCGCGGCGACGTAGTAGAAGCCGGCACCGCCGGTCGGCTTGAACAGCAGCCGGATCGACGTGTTGTCCGAGCGGAAGCGCGCGAGCTCGTCCGACAGCCGCTCGAACGGCACACCGTCGTTCTTGGCCAGCATCGGCTGGAGCGCGGCGGCGATCACCAACCCCTTGTCGCGCACCGACTCGACCAGGATCGACTGCTTCTCGGCATCGGCGGCGCTGAACACGTTGTAGATGATCAGCGGCACCACCGCGAAGACGACCGCCAGCACCGCCAGACGCGCCGTCAGCGACCGCGTCAGGCGCCGGAAGAGCGTCGGCTCGCGGCCGGCGCGGCAGGAGCGAAGCCCCGCGAGCGCCATAAAGCCCCTAGCGCGGGGGCGCACCCGCGCGTCCGTCTCGGTTTCGCGCTCGCGGGACTGCGTCCCTGCCGCGCTAGGCGCCGTCGGACTCGCGGTCGGCGCGCCAGCGGTAGCCGAAGCCCGGATAGTTTTCGAGGGCGTCGAATGCTGGATCAAGGTCACGGAATTTCTGCCGGATGCGTTTCACCATGGTGCGGACGTTGCTGCGATAGCCTTCGCTGCCGATGCCGGCGATGAAGCCTTCGCCGCGCACGACGTCGTAGATCTCGCGATAGGAGACGTCGCCGCCGGTCTTGCCGACCAGCAGCGCGACGACGTGGAACTCGGTCAAGGTGAGCGGCACTTCGTTGCCGAGCCACAGCGCGCGACAGCTGTCGGTGCGCAGCTCGAGCGGCCCGGTCTGCGGCGCGACGTCGGCCGCCGGCGCTTTGTCCGCGACAACCGGGGCGCCCGACTTGGCGCCGTCGGTGATCAGGCGCAGGCGCTTGAGGATGATCGAGAAGCTGCGCGACTTCTCGACGAAATCGACCGCGCCGCGGTCGAGCGCCAGCTCCTCGTAGATCGGCTGGTTGAGCGAGGTCAGGAAGATCGCCGGCACCGCCAGGCCTTGGGCGCGCAGCCGCTGCAACAGCTCGAGCCCGTCCATCTCCGGCATGTGCCAGTCGAGGATGATGGCGTCGGGCCGTGCGCCGGCGTTGAGGTGGTCGAGCGTGGCGCCGCCGCCCGTGAAGGCGGCGACGGCGAACCCGGCGTCCTCGAGATTGAGCGTCAGGGTCGACAGGAACAGGGGGTCGTCGTCGACCACCACCACGCGGCGGCGGTCGGCGGCGTCAGCGTCGTTGAGCGACATCACGAATCCGATTGAGGCAGTTTTGACCGGTCGCCGCCGTGGCGTCGGTGCCGACGGTGGTGTAGCGCAGCGCGGAGAACTCGTTGCGGCTGACGTCGAGATAAAAGAACACGTCGATCGCGCAATCCGGCCCCTGGTAGTGCCAGACCTTGGCCGGCGGACGATCCCACTGGGCATTGGGCGCGCCGAGCAGCGACACCGTCTCGGCCTGGGTCATGCCGACCACCTTGAGGGGCGGTGGCGGGGCGACGTCGCCAGGTGTCGGCATCGCGGCGGCGCTCTGCGGCGGCGGCGCCCGCCGGGCCGCCGGCAGGCGCGGCTTGGCGGCGGGATCGGCGGCCGGGGCTGGCTCCGGCGTCGCCGCGACCGGGTGCGCACGCGCCGGCTTGTGATCGGCGGGCGCGGTCTCGATCGGCGGCGGACCGAACAGCTGGGCGAACAAGTCGCCCTTGCCGTCGGCGCACCCGCCGCCCCCGATCACACTAAGGATACAAATTGACTGCGCCAGGAGACGCCTAATCTGCGTGGGTTTCATGCTAGGATAAGATCGTATCATACTCACTGTTTCTCTTGAACCGAAACTAAAGATCTGGTGGCATTTTTGGCGTTTGCTGTACGATTTTTCCCAATCATCTATGGAAAATTCGATATTCTCTTGAAACTTTCGGCCGCCTCGCGAGTTCTTCCCGCAGTAGCAGGGGAGTCATGGTCACTCGTGAGGAATCTTGGCCCTGGAGTGCGGCGTCATCGTGGCGGCCCGGTGCTGATCCGAGGAACGCGCGGGAGGTCGCTTAGGCTGCCGTCATGGCCCCACCAGCCGGCTCTGTAGCGGCCGTGGCGCGACCGGCCGGTTGTCGGCGCCTGTGGTACGCGCTGGCGGCGATCGCGCTCGGCACGGGCATTGGCGTGGCGGCGGCGGTCGGCTATGGCGTGTGGTTGGCCGATCGTCGGATCGCCGAGGACACGCCGATCGCGGCGTCGGTCGGGCCGTCGGTGCTGATCCTCGGTGCGGGTGGCGACGTGGTCGCCAGCCGCGGCGGCTTCGTCGGCCGTCGCCTGAGCGGCGCCGAGCTGCCGCAAGGCCTGATCGATGCGGTGATCGCGATCGAGGATCGACGCTTCTTCGATCATTCCGGGGTCGACATCCGCGCGATCGTGCGGGCAATGGTCACCGACGTCTCGGCGCGGGCGATCCGCCAGGGCGGCAGCACGATCACGCAACAGCTCGCCAAGCTCGAGTACGCCCGCAACGAGCGCAGCCTGGCGCGCAAGATCGACGAGCTGTTCCTCGCCTGGGCGCTCGAGCGGCGCTACACCAAGCGCGAGATCCTGGCGCGCTACCTGAACCGGGTTTATCTCGGCGCCGGCGTGTTCGGTGTCGACGCCGGCGCGCGGCGCTATTTCAACACCGGCCCCGAGCGCCTGACCCTGGCGCAGGCGGCGATGCTCGCGGGCTTGATCCGCTCGCCATCGGCGACCGCGCCGACCGTCAACCCGGAGGCGGCGGCGGTGCGTGCCGGCCAAGTGCTCGACGCCATGGTCGAGACCGGCGCGATCACGGCCGCCGAGGCCGACGCCGCGCGCGTTGCGCCGGCCCAGCTCGCGGCCGGCGCCGACGTCCCGCAAGGCATCAACTACTTCGCCGATTGGGCGGCCGAGCAAGCGCTGCGCGCGGTCGGGCCCGAGGCCGGGCGCGGCGTGGTCGCCCAGTCGACCATCGATCCCGAGCTGCAGCGCCTGGCCGAGCACGCCGTCGGCACGGTGCTGTCCAAGCGCGGCGCCGCCGCCAAGGTCGGTCAGGCCGCGATGGTCGTGATGGCGCCGGACGGCGCGGTCAAGGCGATGATCGGCGGCGTCGACTACCGCGCCAGCCAGTTCAATCGCGCGGCGCAGGCGCGCCGCCAGCCCGGCTCGGCGTTCAAGGCGTTCGTCTACCTGGCCGCGCTGGAGGCCGGCATCGGGCCGGCGACACCAATGGTCGACGGACCGATTACGATCGGCACCTGGTCGCCCGAGAACTACGAGGGCAAATATCTCGGCACGGTGACGCTCGAGACCGCGTTCGCGCAATCGCTCAACTCGGTGGCGGCGCAGCTCGGCCAGCGCGTCGGCGCTGAGCGCATCGTCGGTATCGCCCAGCGGCTTGGCGTCCTGAGCGAGCTCAGGCCGACGCCGAGCTTGGCGCTCGGCACCTCGGAGGTCACGCTGCTCGAGCTGCTGGCGGCCTACGGCACCATCGCGAACCATGGCGTGCGCGTGCAGCCCTATGGCTTGGTCCACGTCCAGACCGAGGACCGCCTGGTCCATCCGCTCGGCCCGGTCCGCGCCGAGCCGCTGATCGATCCGGCGATCGACGATGAGCTGCTGCGCCTGATGGTCGCGGTGGTCGAGCGCGGCACCGGGCGCGCCGCCAAGCTCGACCGTCCGGCGGCCGGCAAGACCGGCACGACCCAGGACTACCACGACGCCTGGTTCATCGGCTTCACGCACGACCTGGTGGCCGGCGTGTGGCTCGGCAACGACGACAGCAGCGCCACCAACAAGGTCTCGGGCGGCAGCCTGCCGACCCAGATCTGGCACGACTTCATGGCCGCCGCCTATGCCACCGGGCGCTTCGGCACGGTCGCCGAGGCCCGCCCGATCGTCGCACCGCGGTCGGCGCCGCAGGTCGCCTACCAGCCGGCGCCACGTCCGGCCGCCAACCAGCCGACCGTGTTCGACGGTATCGCGCGCGGCCTCGGCCAGGTCGCCGACGGCATCCTCTCGCTGTTCCGCTAGCGGGTGGCGCCGCAGGGGCGCCGCCCCCGCGAGCGCCATAAAGCGGGCTTGCGCCGCTGCAGCCCGCGTCTAAGACTTCGGACCGGGCCTTGCGCGGCCCCGCCGAATGCTCACATGTGGGAGCGGCGCCGCCCGGAGGGATCGCCCATGGATCTGCAGGTCGACATCGTCTCCGACGTGATCTGCCCGTGGTGCTACATCGGCAAGCGTCGCTTCGAGCGGGCGCTCGACGGTCTCGGCGAGCGCCATCGGGTTGCCGTGACCTGGCGGCCGTTCCAGCTCAATCCCGACATGCCGGCGGACGGCATGGCGCGCGCGGCGTATCTCGAGGCCAAGTTCGGCGGCGGCGAGCGCGCGCGCGAGATCTACGCGCGCATCGAGGAAGCCGGCGCCGGCGAGGGCATCGCGTTCGACTTCGCGCGCATCAAGCGCACGCCCAACACGGTGCAGGCCCATCGCTTGATCCGGCTTGGCCAAAAGCTCGACAAGCAAGACGCCGTGGTCGAAGCGCTGTTCCTCGGCTACTTCACCGAGGGTGCCAATATCGGCGACGATGCGACGTTGGTGGCGTTGGCCGAGCGCGCCGGCGTCGGGTTGCGCGACGCCGAGCGCTATCTTGCCGGCGACGAAGACCGCGAGCTGGTGCTCGGTGAAGACGACGCCGCGCGGCGCATGGGCATCCACGGCGTGCCGTGCTTCGTCTTCGAGCGGCAATACGCGATTTCCGGCGCCCAGGATCCGGCGGTGCTGGTCGACGCGGTCGAGCGCGTCGCCGAGCTCAGCACGCCGCAGGCCGCATCGGCCTAAGCCAACCATCTTTACCGACGTGTGATCGCGCGCACAGCAGGCGCGCTGCCGTTGCCGCAGGATGACCGCGGCACTAGTTGTGCCTCACCCGACTTGCAAGGCCTCGCCGCTCACGCGGCGGGGCCTTTTTTCACGTCGCGTCAGGGCGATACGGCGCCAAGCGGCGCTGGATCATCAACCCCGACATGCCGGCAAACGCGACCATCGCGGCCATCGGCAACGCCGTGCCGTCGTTGAGCACGCCGACCAGAGCGCCGCAGGTCGCGCCGATGGTGAATTGTATGGTGCCGGTCAACGCCGAGGCGGTGCCGGCGCGTTCGGGAAACAGGCTCAGACCGCACGCCATCGCGTTGGCGCCGACGAAGCCCATGCAGGTGAGGTAGCACCACAGCGGCACGAACAGCGCGACCAGCCCGCCGCGGCCGATCAGCGCGACGGCGAGCAGGACCACGCCCGCCGCCGCAGCGCCGAACAGGGCGCGCGCAAGGACGCGGTGCGCGCCGAGGCGCATGACGATGCGGCGGTTGATCGAGGCGCCGAGCATCAGGCCGGCGACGTTGATCGCGAACAGGAAGCCGAAATGCTCCGCCGGCACGCCGTAGAGCACGATGAACACGAACGGCGAGCCGGTCAGGTAGGCGAACAGCCCGCCGGTGATCGACGCGGCGGCGAGCGAGAAACCGAGATAGCGCGGGTTCGCCAGCAGCAGCCCGTAGCCGCGGATCATGCCGAACGCCGAGGCGCGCAGCCGGCGCTCGACCGGCAGGGTCTCGCCGAGCACGAACACGACCGCGAGCAGGCACACGGCGCCGAACGCCGACAGCGCCAGGAAGATCGCGCGCCAGCCCGCGAACAGCAGGAGCTGGCCGCCGAGCAGCGGTGCGAACAGCGGCGCCGCGCCCATGACCAGCACCATGGTCGACAGCACCCGCGCGGCGCGGTCGCCGCCGTAGAGATCGCGTACCGCGGCGCGCGCCAGCACCGGCCCGGCGCAGCCGCCGAGCGCCTCGAGGAAGCGCAGCACGATCAAGGTCGCGAGATTGTCCGCCAGTGCGCAGCCGAAGCTCGCCGCGGTGAACAACGCCAACCCGGCGAGCAGCGGCACGCGGCGGCCGAAACGGTCGGCGATCGGACCGTAGATCAGCTGACCGCCGCCGAAGCCGAAGAAGAACGCGCTCAAGGTCAGCTGGGCGCCGGTCGGCGAGACGCCGAGATCGTCGGCGAGCGCCGGCAGGCCGGGCAGGTACATGTCGGTCGCCATCGGCGCGACCGCGGTCAGCGCGCCGAGCGCGAGGATCAGGAACGGCCGTGGCCGATCGGCGATCGTGGTTACCAATGGCGGGATTTCTCAGGCGCCGAACGCGGGCCCCGGACGCAGCGCGCCGATGACGCGCCCGGCGCGGTTGCGCAATTCCGGTGCCAGGACGCCGCTGAGCGCGGCGCTCTGCGTCGTGTCGAGCACGCCCAGCTGCGCGACGATGGCGATCAAGGCGAGCTCGGCGGCGCGCGGCGCGCCGTCGTCGATCTTGAGCGCGATGCCCCAGCCGCGCGCCGGCACCAGCGCGGCGTAGACGCCCTCGGCGCCCGACTTGGCGATCACGGCGCCGTCGAGCGCGGCGGTGACGCGCGATGCGAAGCTGTCGGCGCCGCCGATCATCAGCGGGTGCGCCGTGATGGCGCGCACGATGCGACGCGCCGCGGCGGCGCGGTCGGCGCCAAGCCCGCTCGGATCGGCGAGCCGCGCCATGCCGCGCGCCAGCGCCTCGAGCGGCACGCCCAATGTCGGGATGCCGCAGCCGTCGACGCCCCACGGCAGGCGCTCGACCTCGAGCCCGTAGAGCTCGGCCAGGATGCGGCTGACCCGCCGCTGCACCGGATGGTCGTGAGCGACGTAGCCGCGCGTCGGTTCGCCGAGATGCGCGGCGGTCGCGAGGAACCCGGTGTGCTTGCCCGAGCAGTTGTTGTGCAGGGTCGTCGGCGGCTTGCCGTCGCGGATCAGCGCCTCGGCGCTCGCCGCGTGATAGGGCGCGTGCACGCCGCATTCGAGATCGTCGGCGCCGAGCCCGAGGCGCGCCAGAAACTGGGCGACCGCCGCGGTGTGGCGCGGCTCCCCGAAGTGCGAGGCGCAGGCCAGCGCGACCTCGGGGTCGCTGGCGCCCCAGCGCTCGGCGGCGCCGGTCTCGACGAGCGCTACCGCCTGCAACGGCTTGTTGGCCGAGCGCGGATAGACCGGCTGGGCGACATCGCCCCAGCTGCGCACGCGCTTGCCCGCTTCGTCGACCACGACCGCGGCGCCGCGATGGCGGCTCTCGACCATGGGGCCGCGCGTGACCTCGACCAGCACGGGGTTGGCGGTCGTCATCGCTGCGGGCCCCGCGCGACGGCGGACCAAAAGGCGGGCAGGCGCGGGGCCAAAACTTGGGCATCCCGGCCGCGATGGCGCCGCTGACCGGGGGCGCCATGACCCGCGCGCGACTGGCACCGATCTTGCGCCGTACGCGGCCAACCCCGAACCGGGAGAAATGCCATGTCCCTCTCGACCCTTCAGTTCGCCGTGGCCTCAGGTGCGGCGGCGGTGCTGCTCGGCCTCATGGGCTACACGATCCGCACCGCGACCGGCAAGCCGCGCCGCCGCGACCGCTGAGCCGCGTCGAGCCCTCCGGTAGCGCCGCCCGACGGCCGGGTCTAGACTGAACGCCCGGCTGCGCGGCGGTCGATCGCGATGCTCCTGTATCTGATCCGACGCCTGGTCTACACGATCCCGATCGCCCTCGGGGTGACCTTGGTCGTGTTCTCGCTCGTCCATTTGGCGCCCGGCGACCCGATCAGCGCGATCGCGCCGGCCGATGCCCCGCCCGAGGTCGTCGAGCGCCTCAAGAAGGACTACGGCTACGACAAGCCGCTGCCGATCCAATACGGCATCTGGCTCGGCCGCGCGATCGTCGGCGATCTCGGCGCCTCGGTCGCGACCGGCGAGCGGGTCGCGGCCCAGGTCATGGTCGCGGTATCCAACACCTTCATGCTCGCGGTGGCAGCCGCGCTGCTCGGCTTCAGTCTGGGTCTGTTGCTCGGCTTCATCGCCGGCTACAGCCAGGGCGGCGCGCTCGATCGGCTGGCCACCGGCGTCGCGGTCACCGGCATCAGCGTGCCGCACTACTGGCTCGGCATGGTGCTGGTGATCATCTTCTCGGTCGAGCTCGGCGTGCTGCCGGCGATGGGCATGGGCGAGGGCTCGAGCGCCGAATGGAAGTGGGATTGGCTGCACATGCGCTCGATGGTGCTGCCCGTCATCACCCTCTCGGTGATCCCGCTCGGCATCGTCACGCGCACGGTGCGCGCGACGGTCGCCGACATCCTGAGCCAAGAGTACGTCCAGGCGCTGCGCGCCAAGGGGCTCGGCGATCGCCGCGTGCTGGTGCACGTCGCCAAGAACGCCGCCCCGACCGTGCTCGCCGTGCTCGGGCTGCAGTTCGGCTACCTGCTCGGCGGCTCGATCCTGATCGAGACGGTGTTCTCCTGGCCGGGCACCGGCTTCCTGCTCAACAACGCGATCTTCCGGCGCGACATTCCGGTGCTCCAGGGCACCATCCTGGTGCTGGCGCTGTTCTTCGTGCTGCTCAACATGCTCGTCGATCTGATGCAGACGGCGATCGACCCGCGGATCAAGCGGAGCTGAGGCATGGCCGACGCCGCTGCGAACTTCGTCCGCATCGCCGAGCCGCTGGGGCCCGCCACCGAGCTTTCGGTCAAGTCGCGCAGCTACTGGTCGAGCGTGCTCGGCAAGTTGCGCCGCGATCCCGTCACCCTCACGTGTGCCGGAATCCTGGTCCTGATCTTTCTGTCGGCGATCTTCGCGCCCCTGATCATCCCGGCCGACCCGTACAAGACCTCGATGATCCGTCGGCTTCAAGCGGTCGGCTCGCCGGGCAATCTGCTCGGCACCGACGAGCTCGGGCGCGACATGATCGCACGGCTGATCTACGGCGGTCGGTTGTCGCTGCTGATGGGCACCCTGCCGGTGATCAACGCGCTGCTGATCGGCGGCCTGCTCGGCGTCACCGCCGGCTTCCTGGGTGGCCGGGTCAACATGCTGATCATGCGCACGATCGACGTGTTCTACGCGTTTCCGTCGGTGCTGCTCGCGATCGCGATCTCGGGCGCGCTCGGTGCCGGCCTGATGAACAGCATCGTCGCGCTGACCATCGTGTTCATCCCGCCGGTCGCCCGGGTCTCCGAGGCCGTCACGACCTCGGTGCGCGGCCTCGACTTCGTCGAGGCGGCGCGCGCCAGCGGCGCGCGCAGCTGGACGATCATCCGCGTCCACATCCTCGGCAACGTGCTCGGGCCGATCTTCATCTACGCGACCGGATTGATCAGCGTCAGCATCATCCTGGCGTCGGGCTTGAGCTTCCTCGGCTTGGGGGTAAAGCCGCCCGAGCCCGAATGGGGCCTGATGCTCAACACCTTGCGCCAGTCGATCTGGGTCAATCCGGTGGTCGCGGCGCTGCCGGGCACGATGATCTTCCTGACCTCGATCTGCTTCAACCTGATGAGCGACGGCCTGCGCTCGGCCATGGACGTCAAGCTGTGAGCCCGCCGCCGCTCGACCCCCGCGATCGCGGCGGCAAGGCGCAGCCGCTGCTCGCGGTCACCGGCCTGAAAAAATATTTCCACCTCAAGTCCGGGCTGCTCAGCAGCGCCGCCGGGGTCGTGCAGTCGGTCGACGGCATCTCGTTCACGGTGCGCAAGGGCGAGACCTTGGGCATCGTCGGCGAGTCGGGCTGCGGCAAGTCGACCACGGCGCGGTTGTTGATGCGCCTGATCGATCCCGACGCCGGCGAGGTCATCTTCGACGGCGAGACGATCGGCACGCATGACGGCATGTCGATCCGCGAGATGCGGCGCAACATGCAGATGGTGTTTCAGGACAGCTACGCCTCGCTCAATCCGCGCCTGCCGATCGAGGAGTCGATCGCGTTCGGGCCGCGCGTCCACGGCATCCCCCGCGCGGCGGCGCGCGAGCGCGCGCGCAGCCTGCTCGAGCAGGTCGGGCTCGATCCCAACCTCTATGTGCGCCGTTACCCGCACGAGCTCTCGGGCGGCCAGCGCCAGCGCGTCAACATCGCGCGCGCGCTCGCGCTCGAGCCGCGCCTGGTGATCATGGACGAGGCGGTCTCGGCGCTCGACAAGTCGGTCGAGGCGCAGGTCCTCAACCTGCTGATGGACCTCAAGACCAACTTCGGCCTGACCTACATCTTCATCAGCCACGACCTCAACGTCGTGCAGTACATGAGCGACCGCGTGCTGGTGATGTATCTCGGCAAGCTGGTCGAGATCGGCACGGTCGAGGCGATCTACAACCGGCCGCGCCATCCCTACACGCGCGCGCTGCTGTCCGCGATGCCGTCGATGGACCCGGCGCGGCGCACCACCCAGCCGCCGCTGACCGGCGATCCGCCCAATCCGATCAATCCGCCGTCCGGCTGCCGCTTCCGCACGCGTTGCGCGTTTGCCGAGGAAGTCTGCGCGCGGGCCGAGCCCAAGCTGGTGGAAAGCGACGAGGCGACGCTGCATCATGTCGCCTGTCACATGGCGATCCCGGGCTCGGGCCATTCGGCCGCGACCCGCGGGATCGCGGAGGCCGCCGCATCATGACGCCTGAGACCATCCTGGATCTGGCCAAGCAGCTCGGCGTATCGGTCACGCCGGCGCGCGCCAAGGAGCTCGCCGAGGGCATCACCCCGACCCTGGCGACCGTCAACCGCCTGCCGGTCGCCTTCGAGGCCGAGCCCGAGGCGTTCCACAGCGCGCTCGAGCAACTCGCGGGGGACGCTCGATGAGCGCCGATCTGCTGAACCAGGACGCCACCGAGCTCGCCGCCGCGATCAAGGCGCGCAAGGTCTCATCGGTCGAGGTCACCGAGGCCTGTCTCGGCGCCGCCCAACGCCTGCAGCCGGCGCTCAACTGCTTCATCCGCATTGACGGCGACCAGGCGATCGCGCAGGCGCGCGCGATCGACGCCGAGCTCGCCAAGGGTACCGTGCGCGGTGTGCTGGCGGGCGTGCCGTTGGCGCACAAGGACATGTATTACCGGGCCGGCGAAGTCACGACCTGCGGCTCCAAGATTCGCCGCGATTTCAAGCCGCCGGTCACCGCGACCGCGCTCGAGCGCCTGAGCACTGCCGGCGCGCTCAACCTCGGCACGCTCAACATGGCCGAGTTCGCCTTCGGCCCGACCGGCCACAACGCGCATTTCGGCGCGTGCCGCAATCCTTGGGACACCGCGCGGGTCACCGGCGGCTCGTCGAGCGGTTCGGGCTCGGGCACTGCAGCGCGCATCTTCTACGGCGCGCTCGGCTCGGACACCGGCGGCTCGATCCGGCTGCCCGCGCATCTGTGCGGGCTGGCCGGCCTCAAGCCGACCTGGTCGCTGGTCAGCCGCGCCGGCGCCATGCCGCTCAGCTTCACGCTCGATACGGTCGGCCCGCTGGCCCGCACGGTGCGCGACGTCGCGCTGCTGACCCAGGTGATCGCCGGCCACGATCCGCGCGATGCGACCTCGCGGCGGACCGCGGCCCCCGATCTCACCAGCGGCATCGAGGGCGGCGTCAAAGGCCTCAAGATCGGCGTGCCGCAGGGCTATTTCGACGTCGATATCGATCCCGAGATCGCCAAGCTCTTGAGCGACGCGCATGCGGTCTACCAAAAACTCGGCGCCACGGTGGTGGCGGTCAAGATGCCGGACCTCGATGAGATCAACGCGCTGTGCAACGCCGTCATCCTGGTCGAGGCGGCGACCGCGCACGGCCAATGGTTGCGCACGCGGCCGCAGGACTACGGGCCCCAGGTGCTCAACCGGCTCGAGTTCGGCATGTTCTATCCCGGCACCGCCTATCTCGCGGCGCTCGATCTGCGCGCCGCCAAGCTGCGCGAGTTCGACGCCGCGGTGTTCGGCAAGGTCGACGCGTTGCTCACGCCGGTGGTCGGGCGGCAAACCCCGACGATCGCCGAGACCGACATAACCAGCGGCCCCGAGCTGCTGCCGATGCTCGGCTCGTTCACCCGCTTCACCCGGCCGATCAACTACCTCGGCCTGCCCGGCCTGGGCGTGCCCGCGGGGTTCACCAAGGCGGGCATGCCGTGCGGCTTCCAGCTGGTCGGCAAGCCGTTCTCCGAGGCCATGCTGTGCCGCGCCGGCCGCGCCTACGAGCGCGAGACCCAATGGTACCTCAAGGCGCCGCAGCCGCGCGCCCACGCCGCGGCGGCGCAGTAGGCGTGGCGGCGATCGCGACCGCTGCCGGCAACGGCGCGCCGCTGGTCGCGGTGCGCGACCTCGCGGTGCGCTTCGTCAGCCGCGACGCCGCGGTCAACGCGGTCAACGGCATCTCGTTCGATCTGGCGCGCGGCGAGGTCTTGACCATCCTCGGCGAGTCGGGCTCGGGCAAGAGCGTCACCCTCAAGGCGATGATGCGGCTGTTGCCCGAGGGCAAGAGCCAGATCGCCGGCAAGGTCGTGATCGACGGCAACGACATGCTGCGCCTCGACGCCGGGCGGCTCGCCGACGTGCGCGGCACCGCGGTGTCGATGATCTTCCAGGAGCCGATGCTCGCCTTCGATCCGGTGTTCACGATCGGCCAGCAGATCACCGAGACGATCATGCGCCACGAGCCAGTGACCCACGAGGCGGCGCTCAAGCGTGCCCTCGACCTCCTGGAGCTGGTCCAGATCCCGTCGGCCAAGCGCCGCTTGGATGCGTATCCCCATGAGATGTCGGGCGGCATGCGCCAGCGCGCCATGATCGCGTCGGCGCTGTCGTGCCGGCCGAGCCTGCTGCTCGCCGACGAGCCGACCACCGCGCTCGACGCCACGGTGCAGATCCAGATCCTGTTGCTGCTGCGCCAGCTGCAGCGCGAGCTCGGCATGGCGGTGATCTTCGTCACCCACGACGTCGGCGTCGCGGTCGAGATCGCCGACCGCGTCGCCGTGATGTATGCCGGCCGTTTCGTCGAGACCGGACCCCTTGCTGCCGTGATTCATGAACGCCGTCATCCCTACACCGCTGGGCTGCTCGCCTCGACGGTGCACGGCGCGATGCGCGGCCAGCGGCTCGAGACCATCCCGGGCGCGCCACCCAACCTCGCCAACAAGATCACGGGCTGTGCCTTCGCGCCGCGCTGCCGCCACGTCGTCGACGGCTGCCGACGCGCCGACGTGCCCGAGTTCTGGCCCGCCGCCGACCACATGACCCGCTGCCTCCGCGCCGCCCCGACGCCGCTCGCCGCAGACTGAATTCCTCCCCCGTGCGCACCGCGCATGAGGGAGGGTAGGGTGGGGGCGGGGCGCGCGAGCGAACCCTGACGGCGCAGAGTTTGGTGAGACCCTGGCCCCCACCCTACCCTCCCCCACGCTGCGCGCGGGGGAGGGGTTAAGGAGGGCGCGTCGCGCGCCGTCAGTCCGGTGGGACGGCGCCCTTGCGGTCGGTGATCAGCGTGTAGTGCTGGGGCTGGCGATGGACCGCGAAGTTGAAGGTCGTGGTCTTGTAGCTGGCGCAGCGGTCGAGATCGCAGCGCGCCACCGCGAGCTCGTCGCCTTGGGTCGCGCACTGCGCGACGATCTCGCCCGACGGCGCGATGATGGCGCTGCCGCCGATCATCTCGCAGCCCTCCTCGATGCCGCACTTGGCGACGCCGACCACCCAGGTGCCGTTCTGGTAGGCGCCGGCCTGCATCGACAAATGGTTGTGGAACAGCGACAGCGTGTCGTGCTCGGGCGCCGGCGGGTTGTGCACCGGCGTGTTGTAGCCGAGCAGCACCATCTCGACGCCCTGCAGGCCCATCACGCGATAGGTCTCGGGCCAGCGCCGGTCGTTGCAGATGCATAGGCCGAGCAGGCCGTCGAATGCACGCCAGACCTTGAAACCGCCTTCGTTGCCCGGCTCGGGGACGTCGAAATAGCGCTTTTCGAGATGCTGGAAGCGGCGCCACGGCTCGTGCTCGGCGTGACCGGGCAGATGGATTTTTCGATACCGGCCGACGATGGTTCCGGCGCGGTCGACCAGGATCGCGGTGTTGTAGCGCCGCGTGCGCCCCCCTTCGCCCTCCGCGTCGGCCACCAGCTCGGCATAGCCAAGGCAGAAGCCGATCTTGAGCCGCGCCGCTTCGTCGAACAGGCGTTGGGTCGCGGGGCCCGGCATCGTGCGCTCGAAAAACGCGTCGATCTCGGCCTGGTCGGTCATGAACCAGCGCGGAAAGAATGTGGTCAGCGCCAGCTCGGGATAGACCACGAGCTCGACCCCCATGGCGTGCGCCTGGTGCAGCAGGGCGAGCAGCCGGTCGACCACCTGCGCGCGCGTCTCGGCGCGCGCGATTCCGCCGAGCTGCGCCGCGCCGACCGTCAGCCACCGTGCCATCGTCGTCTCCCCCTGGTGCCGGCTCAGCATCCCATATCTGCGCCGCGTTCAGCAGCCCTCGGCGGTGCTTCGTCGTCTTGGTTAACGCGACTTTACCAAACCATTGCGGAGCGCCGCTTGGTTCCCCTAAATTTGCTCGATGGCTCCGAACGACGGTGCGGCGACCTGCCCGATCGATCCGACAACCGGCGATCCCGTGCCCGCCAGCACGGTGATCCCGCCGGGCGACTTCCCGGTCGGCATGCTGCCGATCGACCATCCCCAGCTCGCGCAGCTCTACCGCTATTGGGACCGCAAGCGCGGCGACCGCGCGATGCCGGCGCGCCGCGACATCCTGCCCGAGGAGCTCAGCGGCCTGATCGGCAACTTGTTCATGGTCGACGTCGTGCGCGACGACGGTTACACGCGCTTCCGCTACCGGGTGGTCGGCGGCGCGCTGACGGCCGTGATGGACCAGGAGCTGACTGGCAAGTTCATCGACCAGATGCCGTTCCTGTTCCGCAAGTTCGCGCTGCCGGCATACCGCGAGATCCTGCGCGTCGGCCGTCCGACCTACAAACAGACCAACGCCTTCGAGGGCTGGCTGGTGATCCGCTACAAGCGCCTGCTGCTGCCGCTGTCGTCCGACGGCAACCAGATCGACATCGTGATGGGCGGCATCTACCAGTTCTGACTCGCGCCGCTTGGCCCGGCGCGGTTTCTTAGTCGGTCCCGAGCTCCAGCCCGACCAGCTCGACCCAGTAGGCGGCGCCGAGCGCCAGGATGTGGTCGTTGAAGTCGTAGCGCGGCGTGTGGACGTAGGCGCAGTCGCCGCCGCCGCTATCGTCGCCGCCGTTGCCGATCATGATGTAGGCGCCGGGTTTCTTCTCGAGCATGAAGGCGAAGTCCTCGGCGCCGGTGCGCGGCGGCGTCTTGCCGTCGACCTGCGCGGTGCCGACCAGCTTGGCGGCGGCCCGCATCGCGATCTCGGTCTGCTCGGCGGAATTGATCAGCGGCGGATAGCGGCGTTGATAGTAGTAGTCGACCGTGCAGCCCTGTGCTTGGGCGAGCGCGGCGGCGACTTCGCCCAACCGGCGCTCGAGAATGTCGCGCACCGCCGGCGTGTAGCTGCGCGACGTGCCGCGCACCATGACCTCGGACGGGATGACGTTGGGCGACCCGAAGCTGCCGCCGTGGATGTGGCCGACGCTCAGCACCGCGGTCTCGCGCGGCGGCACGTTGCGCCCGATGATGCCCTGGACCGCGAGCACCATCTGGGCGGCCGGGAAGGTCGGGTCGGTGCCGCGCTCGGGCGCCGAGCCGTGGCCGCCGGTGCCCTTGAACGTGGTCGTCCAGCTGTCGCTCGCCGCCATCATGGCGCCCGGCCGGATCGCGAAGGTGCCGGCCGGCAGGCCCGGCATGTTGTGCATGCCGTAGACCGCGTCGACCGGGAACTTGTCGAACAGGCCTTCCTCGATCATCACGCGCGCGCCGCCGCGCCCTTCCTCGGCCGGCTGGAAGATGAAGTGCACGGTGCCGGCGAAGTCCGGCTTGGCGGCGAGGTGGCGCGCGGCGCCGAGCAGCATGGTGGTGTGGCCGTCATGACCGCAGGCGTGCATCTTGCCGTCTATCACCGAGCGGTGAGCGAACTCGTTCTTCTCCTGGAGGTGCAGCGCGTCCATGTCGGCGCGCAGCGCGATCGCGCGCTGGCCGGGGCGCTTGCCCTTGATCGTCGCGACCACACCGGTCTTGGCCAGGCCGCGATGGCACGCGATGCCCCACGACTCCAGCTTGGCGGCAACGATGTCCGACGTCCGCACCTCCTCGAACGCGGTCTCGGGGTGCTGGTGGATGTCGCGGCGGATCGCCGTGAGCTCGGCCTCGAACGACCGCAGCTCGGCGGTCAGGGGCGTGTCCATGGCTTGGGTGCTCAGTAGATGGTTGCTTTGATCCGCGCCGGATAGGCGGCGTCGTATTCCTTGCCGTTGAGCGCGCCCTTGGTGATCGCCTCCATGATCTCGCCGCCGGTCGGCAGCGCCGACTTCGGCACGTGGTTCGCCGGGTTCCACAGGTCCGAGCGCACCAGCGCCTTCGGGCATTGCGTGTACACCCGGTCGGCGGTCACGACGATCACGCAGCGCGGCAGCTTGCCCTCCATCGTGAAGGACTCGCACAGCGCGGGGTCGGTCGACAGCGTCGCGCGGCCGTTGATCCGCAAGGTCCCGCCGATGCCGGGAATCAGGAACAGGAGGGCGACGCGGCCGTCGCTCAGGATGTTGCGCAGCGAATCGACCCGGTTGTTGCCGCGCCGGTCGGGGATCATCACGGTCTTCTTGTCGGCCACGCGCACGAAGCCCGCGGGATCGCCGCGCGGCGAGCAGTCGAGCCCTTCGCCGGCCGGCCCGGCGGTCGCCAGCACGACGAACGGCGACACCTCGATGAAGCGCCGGTAGTGGTCGGAGATGTAGTCGAGCTCCTTGATCACGGCAGGGCCGGACGCGTGGCCGTAGATCGCCTCGAGCTGCTCGACAGTCGTGATGGTGTGGTCCGCCATGGGCGCGCGATCCTAAAGGTTGGGCACGGTCAATCTACAGGCTCGGCTCCGGGCCGGCAAATCAGGCGCGGGCGGCCGGCTGGGGCAGGGGGGTGGTGCGGCCGCGCAGGAACTGCGGCGGGCAGAACGCCTCGCCGCCGAGCGCGTCGGCGGCGTCCCAGACCCAGCGCGGATTGCGCAGGAAGGCGCGGCCGAGCGCCACCAGGTCGGCCTTGCCCTCGGCCAGGATCGCCTCGGCCTGGCGCGGCTCGGTGATCATGCCGACCGTCATCGTCACCATGCCGGTGGCGCGCTTGATCGCCTCCGCGAACGGCACCTGGTAGCCCGGCCCGAGCGGGATCTTCTGGTGCGCCACCACACCGCCGCCCGAAACGTCGACGAAGTCGCAGCCGAGCCGCTTGAGCTCGGTGACGAAGATGATCGCGTCGGCGATCGACCAGCCGCCGTCGGCGTATTCGCTGGCGCTGATCCGGATGCCGAGCGGCCGGTCGGCCGGCCACACCTGGCGCGTCGCCTCGAAGATCTCGAGCGGGAAGCGCATGCGCTTCTCGAGGCTGCCGCCATAGCCGTCGGTGCGCGTGTTGGCGTGCGCCGACAGGAACTCGCTCATCAGATAGCCGTGGGCGCCGTGCAGCTCGACGCAATCGAAGCCGATCTCCTTCGCCGCAGCAGCGGCCTTCGCGAATGCTTCGATGGTGTCGGCGATATCCTCGTCCGTCATCGGCTCACCGACCAGCTTGCCGCTGGCGG
>JACQAI010000555.1 GCA_016195115.1 Pseudomonadota bacterium | reverse complement strand
CTGCATCGCCGCGGTTACCGGCACCAACGGCAAGACCTCGGTGGCGACCTTCACGCGCCAGATCTGGGCGCGCCTCGGCCACCACGCGGCATCGCTCGGCACGCTCGGCCTGGTCGCGCCCGACCGGCCGCCGCAGCCGACCCTGACGACGCCCGATCCGGTGGCGCTGCACGCCTTGCTCGCCGAACTCGCCGCCGATGGCGTCGATCACTTGGCCATGGAAGCGTCGTCGCACGGGCTCGACCAGTACCGGCTCGACGGCGTCGTGCTGAGCGCCGCCGGTTTCACCAACCTGACCCGCGACCACCTCGACTACCACAAGACCATGGAGGCCTACTTCGCCGCCAAGGTTCGGCTGTTCGAGCGCATCCTGCCGCGCCAGAGCTGCGCCGTGCTCAACGCCGACTCGGGCGCCTACCCGTTCCTCGAGGCGGTGTGCCGGCGGCGCGACCAGCGCGTCATCAGCTTCGGCACCGGCGCGGCCGACCTGGCGCTGCGCGACCGCCGCCCGAGCGCCACCGGCCAGGACCTCACTTTATCTGTGTTCGGCGCGACCGAGCTCATGCACCTGCCGCTCGCCGGCGAGTTCCAGGCCTTGAACGCGCTGTGCGCGCTCGGACTGGTGATCGGCAGCGGCGCCGAGCCGCGCAACGCGCTCGCCCAGCTCGAGCGCCTCGAAGGCGTGCGCGGTCGCCTCGAGCTCGCTGCGACGACACCGGCCGGCGCGCCGATCTACGTCGACTACGCCCATACGCCCGACGCGCTCGAGACCGTGCTCGAGGCGCTGCGCCCCCATGCCGACGGCCGCCTGGTCGTGGTGTTCGGCTGCGGCGGCGACCGCGATCCCGGCAAGCGCCCGCTGATGGGCGAGAGCGCCGCAAGGCTGGCTGACCATGTCGTCGTCACCGACGACAATCCGCGCTCCGAGGACGCCGCCGCGATCCGACAGGCGGTGCTCGCCGGCTGCGCGCGCGCCACCAGCGATGCCGAGATCGTCGAGGTCGGCGATCGCGCCGCGGCGATCGCCGAGGCGGTCGACCAGCTCGAGGCCGGTGACATGCTGGTGGTCGCCGGCAAAGGTCATGAGCAGGGCCAGATCGTCGGCGACACGGTACGGCCGTTCGACGACGTCACGGTGGTGCGCGCCGCGGTCGCCGCGCTCGAAAGGGCGGGCTCGTGAGCGCCGCCGCCGCCCGCATTCCCACTGCCGCGCTGTGGACCGCGCACGATGCCGCTGCCGCCACCGGCGGTGTCGCGACCGGCGACTGGTCCGCCACCGGCGTGTCGATCGACAGCCGCACCATCGAGCCCGGCGACCTGTTCGTCGCCCTGCCGGGCGAACGCTTCGACGGCCACGACCACGTCGCCGCCGCGCTGGCCAGGGGCGCCGCGGCCGCGCTGATCTCCCGCGACGTCGCCGATCTGCCCGCCGCCGCGCCGGTGCTGCGCGTCGCCGACAGCCTGGAGGGCCTGCGCGGCCTGGCGCGCACCGCGCGCCTGCGCGCGCGCGCCAGGGTCTGCGCCGTCACCGGCAGCGTCGGCAAGACCGGCACCAAGGAAGCGCTCGCCCTGGTGCTGCGCCGGCAGGCGCCGACCGCGGCCAATTTCGGCAACCTCAACAACCACATCGGCGTGCCGCTCAGCCTGGCGCGGCTCGATGCCGAGCAGGCGTTCGCGGTGTTCGAGCTCGGCATGAACCACCAGGGCGAGATCGCGCCGCTGTCCGCGCTGGTGCGGCCCGACGTCGCGATCATCACCACGGTCGAGGCGGCGCATCTCGAGTTCTTCGACAGCGAGGCCGGCATCGCCGACGAGAAAGCCGAGATCATGGCCGGGCTCGACCGCTGCGGCGCGATCGTGCTCAACCGCGACAATCCGCATTTCGACCGGCTCGCCGCGCATGCCGCGCGCCGCGGCATCCGTCGCGTGATCGGCTTCGGCAGCCATCGCGACGCCGCGTTCCGCCTGATCGGCTGCACCGCCGACGACAGCGGCAGCGACGTCGACGCGGTGCTCGGTGGCCGCGCGCTGAGATTCCGCATCGGCACGCCGGGGCGGCACTGGGTGATCAACTGCTTGGCGGTGCTCGCCGCGGTCGACGCGATCGGCGCCGACGTCGGACGCGCCGCGCGCGACCTCGCCGACCTGACGCCGCCCAAGGGCCGCGGCACGCGCCGCGCCATCCGCTTCGCGCGCGGCACCGCGCAGCTGATCGACGACAGCTACAACGCCAACCCGTCGTCGATGGGCGCGGCGTTCAGCGTCCTCGGCGCGGCCCAGCCGACCAGTGGCGGCCGCCGTATCGCGGTGCTCGGCGATATGCTCGAGCTCGGGCCGAACGCGCCGGCGCTCCATGCCGGCCTGGCGCCGGCGCTCGCCCAGCAGCCGATCGACCTGGTGTTCACCGCCGGCGCGCTGATGCGTCACCTGCACGACGCGCTGCCGCCGACGCGCCGCGGTGCCCACGCCGCCAGCACCGCCGAGCTGGTGGCGTCGCTGATCGGCGCGCTGGCCGACGGCGACGTCGTGCTGGTCAAGGGCTCGCTGGGCAGCCGCATGAGCGTGATCGTGAACGCGCTGGTCGCGCTCGAGAGCGGGGAGGACTAGCGCATGCTGTTCAACCTGCTGGTGCCGTTCATCGGCGACTTCGGCCCGCTCAACCTGTTCCGCTATCTGACCTTCCGGACCGGCGGTGCGGTCATCACGGCGCTGTTCATCGCCTTCCTGGTCGGGCCGCCGATGATCGACTGGCTGCGCCTGAAGCAGACCGAGGGCCAGCCGATCCGGCTCGACGGCCCGGAAAATCATCTGCTGACCAAGAAGGGCACCCCGACGATGGGGGGCTTCTTGATTCTTCTGGCGCTGACCGGCTCGACCATCCTGTGGGCCGATCTGACCTCGGGCTACGTCTGGATCGTGCTGGTGGTGACCATCGGCTTCGGTCTGATCGGCTTCGCCGACGACTTTCTCAAGG
>JACQAI010000137.1 GCA_016195115.1 Pseudomonadota bacterium | reverse complement strand
TGCGCCGTGCCGTAGCTGTCGAGCGCTTGATCGAAGTGTCCGGCGACCACCTGGATGTCGCCGATCTGGTAGAGCGTCGCCGCAGCCTCGCGCCAATCCTCCGGCAGCCGCAGCGCCGCGAGGGCGTCACGGTAGAGCGCGATCGCCTTTTCATGGTCCTTGCGCCGCTCGTGGACATCGCCCTGGCCGCGCAGCGCCTCCGCAACGCCGGCACGGTGACCCGCGGCGCGGGCAAGACGCTCGGCCTGGTCGTGGGCGGCCAGCGCGTCGTCATAGCGCGCCAGATTGCGCTGCGCGCGGCCGACCAGGTTGAGTGCCGCGACCTCGGTCGCCTGATCGCCGATCGGGCGGGCTTCGACCGCCGCGTCGGTGGCGCGCTCGATCGCCTGATCAAACCGTCCAGCGCTCAGCGCGGAACGCGCCGCCGTCAAGGCGGCGCTCGGCTGTGCAGGAGAGGGCTCGCGAGCGCATCCGGCGGCCATCGACAGTGCCAGGGAGGCCACGAGCCAACCGATGCGCCCAGGCCGCCACCGGCGATCGACACGGTACGGCACCGTCAGCATCGTCGCTTGAGCCGAAAGACCAAGCCGGGCTACGCCTCAACGAGAAGTGGGTGCGGGCGAGCATAGCATGGCGCTCGATTGCCAGTCTGCGCTCGATCCGCCAAACTGCGCGCTCGGTTGGATTTTCGAGAGGTTCGCCCCGTGCCGTTGCTTCCGCGCATCCAGGCGTTTCACGACGAGCTGACGGCGTGGCGCCGCGATATTCATGCCCATCCCGAGCTCGGCTTCCAGGAGCAGCGCACCTCCGACATGGTCGCCGCCAAGCTCGGCGAGTTCGGCATCGAGGTGCATCGCGGCATCGGCCAGACCGGCCTGGTCGGGGTCCTGCGCATCGGCAACTCGCACCGCTCGATCGGGCTGCGCGCCGACATGGACGCGCTGCCGATCCTCGAGGCCAACCGCTTCGATCATCGCTCGCGCCACGACGGGCGCATGCACGCCTGCGGCCATGACGGCCACACCACCATGCTGCTCGGCGCCGCGCGCTATCTCGCCGAGACCCGTCAGTTCGACGGCACGGTCAACTTCATCTTCCAGCCGGCCGAGGAAGGCCAGGGCGGCGCCGAGGCGATGATCAAGGACGGCCTGTTCGAGCGCTTCCCGTGCGATGCCATCTTCGGCATGCACAATAGGCCCGGCCTGGCGGTCGGCAAGTTCCAGATCCGCACCGGCGCCATGATGGCGGGCGGCGCGATGTTCGACATCGCCGTGACGGGCAAGGGCGCGCACGGCGCGCGTCCGGAGTCGGGCATCGATTCGGTGCTGGTCGCCGCCCACATCACGACCGCGGTGCAGTCGATCGTCGCGCGCAACGTCAAGGCGACCGACGCCGCGGTAGTCAGCATCACGCAGATACACGGCGGCGATGCCTACAACGTGATTCCCGAGACGGCGGTGATCCGCGGCACCGCGCGGACCTTCAGCCGCGACATCTTCAAGCTGATCGAGCGGAACATGGGCCGGCTGGCGAGCAGCGTGGCGGCCGGGTTCGGTGCCAGCGCTACGCTCGATTTTCGCATCACGTTCGCGCCGCTGGTCAACGACGCCACCGAGGCGACGTTCATCGCCGACCGCGCGGCCGAGGTGGTCGGCGAGGACAACGTCAACCGCAACGCCAACGTCGTGATGGCCTCGGAGGATTTCTCGTTCATGCTCGAGCGCCGGCCGGGCGCCTACATCCAGATCGGCAACGGCGACGGCGAAGGCGGCTGCGAGGTGCACAATCCGGGTTACGATTTCAACGACGCCATCCTGCCGCTCGGCGCCAGCCTGTTCGTCCGCCTCGCCGAGAAGAAGCTCGAGCGCATGGCGCGGTGAGCGCGCTCTGGATTGCTTCGCCGCTGCGCTCCTCGCAATGACGATTTAATGCCTACCCCACGCCAGGCCTGGATGCCGATTCAGTACGGACGAAAACGAAGCCGTCTTCGGTCTCTTCGAACGATCCCTGCCATGCTGAAGTAAGTTCACTGCGAACCACGGCCGTCAGGGTGGTACGTAGACCGAAGCTTGACCTAGCGCGCGTCCAGAATGTAGATGCATGCCTGTTCACCGACCTCACCTGATCGCGGCGAAAAGAAAGTCGCGTGATCGGACGGCACCGCCGGATTGGACCAGAGTTCGCGCATAGCCCGCTCGTTCACTTCTGACTGCAGCGCCCATACGGGTCCAACCATGGCCAGGGCTGCGATCTTGTTTCCAAACATCTGATCAACCACCGCAAAGACCGTTTCTCCAGCCATGACAGCGCCTCACGCCGGGAGGATGGTATCGACCAGCTCTCGGTTCGCTGAGTTAAATGGATTCACGAAGCGCACGCCGTCCAGCAAGCGCCCGTCTTGCAAATCCTCCGTAAGCAGGTGGCGAACACCGATCCGGCGTGCGGTCGCCCACAACATGGCGTCCCAGAATTGGAGTCCATGAATTCGTACAGCATCGAGCGCGGCCGGTAGGTCGTCGTCGGCAGCAGCTTGCACAGGAAAGACGGCGCGCCAAGCCTCCGTCACCCTGCGTACGTGGTGAACAGGGATCTTGGCCTTGCGTATTGCGACGTGACTGAACTCTCCGAGCGTCTGCAACAGGAGGACCGCGCATCCGGCGCGCATCCCTCGATCGATCAGCTCACGAGCCCGTTCACGATGCGGGATTGGAGACGGGGCGACCGCGTAGACGAGCACGTTGCTGTCCCAGCTGACGGTCACCGCTCGTGCATCTCGTCGCGGGTGAAGGTGCGGAACGGCGCACCCCACGGCAGGCCCTTCTTCATGATCCGGCGAACCCGCTCGATCGCAGCTTTGCGTTCCGGAGTCATCACGGGTGCTTGATACGTTGACAAGACAGCCACCGGCCGCCCGTGCTTCGTGATGACAACCTCTTCGCCGCGCTCGACTTGCGAGAGGAGCTCGGAAAACCGCTGATTTGCCTCGCGGGTGGTGACTGTTTTCATCGGCGACCCTGATGTAGAACGTGTACTACATTAGGTGACGCGCAGGCCCCGGTCAAGTTCCATCGGGCGGGATGACGGCGACGCCGGCGGGTTCCAGGCGGATGGCGACCGCGGTGCCGGCCGGCAGCGGCTGGCGCGCGGTCGGATCGATCGCGAACAGCTCGCCGACCGTGGTATCCAGCGTGTACTCGACCCGCGAGCCGAGATAGGCCGATTTCGTGATCGTGCCGGCGATCGCGTCGGCTGCCGCCGGCGCGGCGGTACAGCGGATTGCCTCCGGCCGCACCGCCATCGTGACCGCGCCGTCGGTCGCACCGTGGTGCGGCAGGTCGAGGGTGAGCGCGCCGACCGTCACGGTGGCGCGCTCGCCGGTGCCGCGCCGCAAGGTCGCCGCGACCAGGTTGGCGTCGCCGATGAAGTCGGCGACAAAGCGGTTGGCCGGACGCTCGTAGAGCTCGCGCGGCGCGCCGTCCTGGGCGATCCGCGCCTGCGACATCACGATGATGCGGTCGGAGACCGCCAGCGCCTCCTCCTGGTCGTGGGTGACGTAGACCACGGTCAGCGCCTGGCGCTGCTGGAGCGCGCGGATGTCGTCGCGCACGCGCCGGCGCAGCTTGGCGTCAAGGTTGGACAGGGGTTCATCGAACAACAAAACCCGCGGCTCGAGCACGATCGCGCGCGCCACCGCGACGCGCTGCTGCTGGCCGCCCGAAAGTTCACTCGGTAATCGGCTGTCGAGCCCGCTGAGCCCGATCAGCGCGAGCTTGGCGCGCGCCGCCTCGTGAGCAGTCTTCTTGGGCGTGCCGCTGACGACCAGGCCGTAGGCGACGTTGTCGAGCACGCTCAGATGGGGAAACAGGGCGTAGGACTGGAACACCATGCTGACGTCGCGCTCGGCCGCCGATCGACCCGTGACGTCGCTGCCGTCGATCAGGATGGCGCCGTCCGAGGCGGTCTCGAGCCCGGCGATCAGGCGCAAGGTCGTTGTCTTACCGCAGCCCGACGGGCCGAGCAGGGTCGTGAGCGTGCCGCGTGCGAGCGCGAACGACACGTCGTCGACCGCGGTCACCGGACCGTAGCGCTTGGCGACCTTGCGGAACTCGACCATCGGCGTGCTTGGGGGCATTTTCGTCTCGCCTCGCGTCAGGAGCCGAGCGCCGGCGCGGCGCTCGGGCGCATCGCGTCGGCGCTGCGGCGGCCGAGCTGGCGCGTACCGGTGGCGAGCCGGATCAGCGCCACCGCCGCGACCATGATGACGACCAGCGCCGACGAGTAGGCGATCGCCAGGCCGAACTCGCCGGCCTCGACCCGGCCGATGATATAGGCGGTCGCCATGTTGTACTGCGCCGACACCAGGAAGATCACGGCGCTGACCGCGGTCATCGCGCGCACGAAGCTGTAGACCAGCGCCGATACGATGGCGGGTCGCAGCAGCGGCAGGATGACGCGTCGCACCGTGGTGAGCGAGCGCGCGCCCAGGGTCAGCGACGCCTCGTCGAGGCTCTTGTCGATCTGGCTCAGCACCGCCAAGCCCGAACGCACGCCGACCGGCATGTTGCGGAACACGAAGCACAGCACCAGGATCAGGCCGGTGCCGGTCAGCTCGATCGGCGGGACGTTGAACGCCAGGATGTAGGCGACGCCGATCACCGTGCCGGGAATCGCGAAGCTCAGCATGGTGGCGAACTCGAAGGCGCCGCTGCCGGCGAAGCGCTGACGTGCCAGCAAGTAGGCGGTCAGCAGGCCGATCGCGGCGGTCAACGGCGCCGAGATGATCGCCACCTCGAGGGTCGCCCACAGCGAGTTCCACGCCGAGCCGGTGAACAACAGGCCGCGCGGCGTCATCTCGACGCCGAATGCGGTCGCGTAGTGCATGAGCGTCGGCGTGTGATCGCGACCGATCGATTGGACGAAGCCGCCGACCAGGATCATGACGTAGACCACGAGGGTGAACGTCGCCCACGGCAATGCCAGGAGCGCCGCGCCGCCGGTGACTCGCCGGGGCAGGGGCGTCGCGATGCCGGCGTCGCCCTTGCCCGCGACGGTGGTGTAGTTGCGCCGGCCGAGCCAGCGCCGCTGCGCCCAGAACGCCGCCAAGGTGAAGCCGAGCAGCACGATCGAATAGACCGCGGCGGCGCCGGGATCGTGGGCGGCGCCGACCACCGCGAAGAAGATCTTGGTCGACAGCACCTCGAAATTGCCGCCGAGCACCAGCGGGTTGCCGAAATCCGCCATACTCTCGATGAAGCCGACCAGGAAGCTGTTGGCCAGGCCGGGCCGGATCAACGGAAAGGTCACCGTGCGAAACGTCGTCCAGCGGTCGGCGCGCAGGGTTTGCGAGGCTTCCTCGAGAGTCGGGCTGACGCCCTGGACGACGCCGACCAGGATCAGGAACGCGATCGGCGCGAACGCCAGCAGCTGGGCGAGCGCGACGCCGGGAAAGCCATAGATCCAGCGCGAGCGCGGCACATCGAGATGCTCGGCGAGAAACGCCGTGACCGCGCCCGAGCGCCCGAACAGCAGGATGATGGCGAGCCCGATCACGAACGGCGGCGTGATGATCGGCAGCACCGAAAGGAAGTTGAGCGCGCCCTTGAAGCGGAAGCCGCTGCGTACCGCGAGCAGCGCGAAGGCGAGCCCGAGCAGGGTGCTGACGGCGGCGACGAAGACGGCGAGCGCCAACGTGTTCCAGGCGACGCCGCAATTGCTGCCGCCGCCCAGGCAGCCGATGCCCCACAGCGAGGCGTCGAGCAGGTGCGCGACGAAGCCGGCGAGCGAGACCGCGCCGTCGGCGTCCTGGAACGCGCCGATCAGGATTTTGGCGACCGGAAAGCCGATGAACAGCAAGATCGCGGCGAGCACGCTGCCGATCGCGCCGGTGATGAAGGCGTCGCCGCGGCACCAGCCGCGCGCTGCCAGCCCGCGCGTGATCAGCATCAGGCAGGCGAACCCGAAGGCCAGCGCGCCCCAGCCGAGCCCCGGCTGACGCGGGCCCGCGTGGCCGGTCAGCGTGGCCAGGAAGGCGAAGCCCCAGCCGTGGTGGATGATCGCGAAGCCCTCGACCAACAACACCGCGAGGCCGAGCGCACCGGCGAGGATCGCGAGCCGCCGTCCCAGTGCGGCGGCCGCAGCGAGCGCGAGCGGGATCACCAGCGCCAGCAGCCAGCTGCGGCCGTGCAGCAAGGCTTGCACCAGCGCAGGAGCCGCCGCGGGGCCGAGGAAATCGACGGGCCAGGCGCCGCCCAGCAGGCCGTCCTCGAGCGCGTACCAGGGCAGGACCAAGAACCCCATCCACGCCACCGCAACCCAGCGGCGGAGCGACGTCATGCGGTGTCGCGCGGGGCGGTCACGCCGCCTCCCATCACTTCGGCAGTGCCTTGATCTCCTTGTCCCACTTGGCGAGCAGGCGCGTGCGCTCGGCCGACGCGCCGTACTTGGCGAAGTCGTAGTCGATCAGTTTGATCTCGGCGAGCTTGGGCGCTTGCGGCGGCAGCGGCGTCGCCTTATTCGACGGCACCTGGTAGGATTTTTTCGCCGCGCCGATCGCCTGCGCCTCCGGCGTCAGCGCCCAGTCATAGTAGGCCTTGGCGTTGTCGAGATTGCGCGCGCCCTTGACGATGCTCATCGAGCCGATCTCGTAGCCCGTGCCTTCGCACGGCGCCACGACTTTGACCGGTCCGCCCTCGACCGCCATCGTCACCATGTCGTGCTGGAACGTGATGCCGATCAGGGTCTCGCCCTGCGACACCGCCTTGGCCGGCGCCGCGCCCGACTTGGTGTACTGGTTGACGTTCTTGTGCAGCTTGCGGAGATAATCGAAGCCCTTGTCCTCGCCCATCAGCTGGATGACGGTGGCGAGCAGGGTGTAGGAGGTGCCCGACGCGTTGGGATCGGCGACTTGGACCTCGTCGCGGAACTTTGCGTCGAGCAGGTCGGCCCAGCACTTCGGCGGCTCGAGCTTGCGCTTGGCCATCAATTCGCTGTTGTAGCCGAAGCCGAGCGCGCCGCTATAGATGCCGACGGTGCGGAACTTCGACTGCTGCGCCTGCCGCGTCGCCCAGGCCTGCAGCTCGGCGAGCTTGGGCGACTGGTATTCGAGCGTGAGGCCTTCCTCGGCGGCCTGCAGGTGCGGATCGCCGGTGCCGCCCCACCAGACATCGCCCTTGGGATTGTCCTTCTCGGCGCGGAGCTGGGCGTAGGTTTCGCCCGAGCTCTTGCGCGTCATCGCGATCTTGATGCCGGTCTTGCGCTCAAAAGCGGTGACCATGCCGCGGCACCACTCCTCCTGGACGCTGCAATAGAGCACGAGCTGGCCTTGGGCCGCGGCCGGCACTGCGCCGAGCCCGGCGCTCGCCAGCACGGCCCCGAAAACGAGATGGGCAAGGCGTTTCGACATGATCCCCCCTGAGGCGCCGGCGATCTGCGACGCCGGCCACCCGCGAACTATAGCGTGGCGTGCACGGGGTCTGAACCGGCTTGGTGGCCATCCCATCCGCACCGCCCGAGCACCGTTTGCATGTGCGCCGGCACCGGTGCGATCGCCGTGATCGCCGACCGGTTGGCGTAGAGCGGCACCGTGACGGCGCGGGCGTGCAGATGGAGCGGCTGGCCGCCGCCACGGCCGTAGATCGGATCGCCGACCACCGGGCAGCCGAGTGCCGCGCAGTGGACGCGGATCTGATGGGTGCGTCCGGTGCGCGGCCGCAGCTCGAGCCAGCTCAGCCCGGCGGCGCGCCCGAGCACGCGATAGTCGGTGACCGCGTTGACGCCGTCGGCGTCGACGACCATACGCCAGCCCGCCTTGCTCGTCAGCTTGCGCAGCGCTAGGTCGACGCGACCCTGATCGGTCGCCGGCGCGCCGTCGACCACCGCCCAGTAGACCTTCTCGACGGCGCCGCTCGAGAACAGCCGGCCGAGCTTGGCCAGCGCCTTGCGATGGCGGCCGAGCACCAGGCAGCCGCTGGTGTCGCGATCGAGCCGGTGCGCCAGCGCTGGGGGCTTGGGCAGACCGAAGCGCAGCGCGTCGAATCCCGCCTCGAGGTTGGTGCCGCCGCTCGGTCCCGCATGCACCGCGATGCCCGCCGGCTTGTCGATGATCAGGATCAGGCCGTCGCGGTAGAGCAGGCGGGATTCGAGATCGACGCTGCCGCCGCGCGCTTTGCCCTCTTTCATTCCTCCCCCGCGCGTCAGCGTGGGGGAGGGTAGGGTGGGGGCGGGGCCTCGCGAACGACTCCGACGCGGTGCCCGTGTCTCGGATCGGCCCATGCCCCCACCTTACCTCCCCCACGCTGCGCGCGGGGGAGGGATTAGATTTTGAACACGCCGGCCGCGGTGTCACCCAGGATGGCGCGCTTGTCGGCGTCGCTGAGCGTGGCGTTCTGCACGACCGCGAGCGGCTGCGGATCGCCGATCGGGAACGGCTGGTCGGAGCCGAGCATGACGCGGCCGGCGCCGGTCTTCTTGACCAGAAACTCGAGTCCGTCGGGATCGAACATGACGGTGTCGTAGTACATGCGCCCAAAACCGTCCTCGGGATCGGCAAGCTTGTCGGGCGCCATCGCGAAGTTGCGCTTCAAGCGCCCGAGCACGTAGGGCAGGCAGCCGCCGGCGTGCGACAGCACGATCTTGGCCCCCGGATATTTCTTGGCGTGTCCCGAATAGAGCAGCCGCGTCACCGCGATCGTGGTGTCGGTCAGCCGCCCCACCGCGTTGATCAGGTCGTAATCGCCCAAGCGGTCGTCGCCGCAGACATACATGGGATGGATGTAGACCACGGCGCCGCGGTCGGAGGCGACCGACCAGAACGGATCGAGCGACGGATCGTCGAGGGTGCCGCCCATGCCCTTGGGCTGGGTCCCGATCATGGTGCCCGCGAAGCCGGCGTCGAGCGCCTCGGTCAGCACCGCCGCGGCGAGCACGCCGTCCTGCAGCGGCACGGTCGCGAGCGGCCGAAACGGCGAGTCCTTGGTCGCGGTGTTGAGCAGGAACTCGTTGAGCAGCCGACTCCACGCCGCACCTTCCTGGGCCGGAATCTCGTAGGCGAACATGTCGAGCCAGCCGCCGATCACCTGGGTGTCGATGCCCTGCGCTTTCATCCACTCGGCGCGGTGCTGCGCATCGCCCAAGCGCGGTGCGATCGGCCGGGTCGGCGGCTGGCCGGCGAACGCCAGGCGGATCTGCTTTTCGTGCTCGAGCCGTTCGACCGACGGGAAGCGCTCGCGCTTGATCCGCTCGAGAAACGGCCAGGGTACGAAATGAGCGTGGACGTCGACGATCATGCGGGTTTGCCTCCTGACAGGGCGGCCTCGATGTCGCGGATGCGGATCGGCAGCGCGTCGATCGCGAGCCCGAGCGGTGCCAGCGCGTCGTTGACCGCGCTGGCGACGCACGCCGGCGCGCCGAGGTAGCCGGCTTCGCCCGAGCCCTTCTGGCCGAACGCGGTGTGCGGCGACGGCGTGTGGTGCTCGACCATGCGGACGTGCGGGATCTCATGCGCCGACGGCAGCAGATAGTCCATGAAGCTCTGACTGATCGGCTGGCCCTGACCGTCGAGCTGGAACAGCTCGTAGAGCGCGGCGCCGATACCGTGGGCGATACCGCCCATCGTCATGCCGCGCACGATATCGGGATTGATCACGGTGCCGCAGTCGTGGCCGATGACGTAGTCGTGCAGATGCGGCTTGCCGGTGCCGCGGTCGATCGCGATCAGCGCAACGTGGAACTCGAAGGAGTAGCACGGGTAGATCTGCACACGCCCGTCGGCGCCCGGCAGCGCGCCGCCGGTCGGTACCTGCAGGACGTGGCTCGCCTCCAGGCCCGGCTCCAAACCCGGCGGCAGCCGGTGATAGGCACGGTGCGCGATGTGGAACAGCTGCTCCCAGGTCAGGCGCCGGTCGGGCGCCTCGCGCACCGTGATGGTGCCGCCGTCGTAGCGCAGGCGCTCGGCCGGCACGCCGAGGTCGTGTGCCGCGATCGCCATCAGCTTGGCCTTGAGGCGTCGCGCCGCCTCGGCGATGGCGCCGCCGAGCATGATGGCCATGCGGCTGCCGACCGGGCTGTTGGTCGGCAGCGCCGACAGCGAGTCGGCGCGCGCCACCCGTATGTCGTCGGGCTCGCGCTCCAGGATCTCGCCGGCGACGGTCGCCGCCAGGGTCTCGTGGCCCTGACCGGCCGAGGTCGTCGAGATCACCACCGTGATGGCGCCGAGCGCGTCGATGCGGACGCGCGCGCCCTCCATCCAGGTCGTGGTGTCGTTCTTGTCGTTGAGCAGCGGCTCGAACGCCGCGTTGCCGCCGCTCGGCTCGAGGCAGGCCGCGATGCCGACGCCGGCCAGCCAGCCTTCGGCGCGTAGCCGGTCGCGCTCGGCGACCAGCGCGGGCCAGCGCGCGAGCTCGAGCGTCTTGCGCTGCACTTCGTGATAGTCGCCGCTGTCGTATTCGCTGCCGCTCGGGATGCGGTAGGGAAACTCGTCGTGACGGATGAAGTTGCGCCGGCGAACCTCGTGGCGATCGAGATCGAGGAAGCGCGCAACCTTGTCGATGCCGGTCTCGATCGCGAAGTTGGTCGGCGCCTGGCCGAAGCCGCGCACCGCCTCCTGGGGCGTCTTGTTGGTCGTGACCGAGATCGCCTCGTAGGCGACGCTGTTGATGCGGTAGGGCCCGACGATCGCGGTGATCGGCTTGCCGAGCTGCAGCGGCGCCCGCCCGGTGTAGGCGCCGGCGTCGTCGAGCGCGCGCATGCGCATGGCGCGCACCGTGCCGTCGGCCTCGAACGCCAGCTCGACGTCGAAGCTGCGGTCGGGCCCCTGCATGTCGCCGCCCTGCATGTTCTCCAGCCGGTCCTCGATCAGGCGAACCGGGCAGCCGAGCGTGCGCGCCAGGTAGCCGACCAGCACCGAGTGCTTGATGCCGCGCTTGACCCCGTAGCTGCCGCCGACGTCGACGTCGTTGTGCACGCGCACGGCGTTGCCCGGCAGCTTGAGGGCGCGCGCGATCTGGTCGGGATATTTCGGCATTTGAATGGACGCCCACACATCCAGGACCGCAATGCCGGGATCCCACCGGGCGAGCACGCCGAACGTCTCGATCGGCACGGTGGCGCTGCGGCCCCAGCGCGCGCGATAGCTGAGCGTGTGGGCGGCGCGGCGGAAATCGTCGTCGATCGGCCCCCAGACGAACTTCCTGTGCAACAGCACATTGGAGCCATGGTCGGGATGGACCGGTGGTGTCGCAGGATCGAGCGCGAGCTCGGGATCGGTGTTGAAGGGCAGGGGGCGTAGTCGACGACGACCAGCTCGGCCGCGTCCTCGGCAAGCGCGCGGCTGTCGGCGACCACCGCGGCGACCCACTCGCCGGCGTAGCGCGCGCGCCCGACCGCCATGGGGAAGCGCCGCACCTTGGGCGTATCGACGCCGATCAACAGGGCATTGGTCGCGGCGGCGAGCTCGTCGCCGGTGACCGCACCGAGCACGCCGGGCAGCGCCAGCGCGGCCGAGGTGTCGATCGACACGATGTCAGCGCAAGGATGTGGGCTGGTCACCAGCGCGACGTGTTTCATGCCGGGGAGGGAAATATCGGCAACAAAGCGGCCGGCGCCGGCGACGAAGCGCCGGTCCTCCTTGGGCCGCCGCTTGCGCGCGATGTAGCGGAACGCCGGCGCCGTCGTCATGGCCGCCCGGATGGCTTGGGGTCGTTGACCGCGCGCAACCGGCTCGCCGCCAGCTCGACCGCCTCGATGATCTGCTGATAGCCGGTGCAGCGGCACAGATTGCCGCCGATCGCCTCGACGATGTCGTCGCGCGACGGCTCGAGGGTGCGGTTCAACAAAGCGTGGGCGGCGATCAACATGCCGGGCGTGCAATAGCCGCACTGCATGGCGTGGCATTCCCAGAACGCGTCCTGCAGCACGCTGAGCTCGCCCGGACCGGGAGCCAGCCCCTCGACCGTGGTCACCGTCCGCCGATCGGCCTGGACGGCGAACATCAGGCACGACCGCACGGGCTCGCCGTCGAGCAGCACCGAGCAGGCGCCGCACACGCCGTGCTCGCAGCCGACGTGGGTGCCGGTCAGGCGCAGCTCGTCGCGCAGGAAATCGACCAGGGTGGTGCGCACTTCGACGGCGCTGCGCGACGCACGGCCGTTGACGGCGATCGTAATCTCGACCCGCTTCATGCCGTGGCGAGCGCCGCGTCGCGGGCGTCGGCGATCGCGCGGGCGAGCAGAACGCGCGCCACCCGCCGGCGATAGGACGCACTCGCGTGCTGATCGTCCTCGGGGGCGATCTCCGCATCGATCCCCGAAACCGCCTGCTCGATCGTCGCCGGCGAGAGGCGCTGGCCGACCAATGCCGCGGGCGCCGTCACCCGCACCGGTGCGGCGCCGATGCCACTCAGCGCACAGCTGAGCCGCGTGCACGTGCCATCGGCGTCGATCGTCACTTGGGCCGCCGCTGCGACCAGCGCGAAATCGCTAGCGCGGGCGCTGACCTCGTGGAAGCCGCAGCCGACCTGGCCGGGCCAGAGCGGAAAGCGGATTTCTGTCAGGCACTGGTCAGGCGCCAGCGCGGTCATCATCGGGCCACGGAAGAAGTCGGTCAGCGGCAGCACGGTTTCGCCCGTCTTGCTGCGCGCGACCGCTTGTGCCTCGAGGGTGACCGCGACCAGCGGGATCTCGGCCGACGGATCGGCGGCCGCGATGCTGCCCCCGATGGTGCCTCGGTTGCGCGTCTGCGGGTGGCCGACCCAGCGCAGCGCCTGGGCGAGCAGGGGCAGGCGCGTGCGCACCAGGGCGCTGCGCTCGGCGTCGACCTGCCGGGTCGCGGCGCCGATGCACAGCCTGTCGCCGTCGACGCGAATGAAGCGCAATTCTTCGACGTCGGCGATGTCGATCAGCAACGACGGCCGCGCCAGCCGCATCGCCATCAAGGGCACCAGGGTTTGGCCGCCGGCGATGATCTTGTGCTCGCCTGCGTCGTCGAGCAGGTCGCAGACCTCGTCGATGCTGGTGGCGCGGACGTAGTCGAACTCGGCGGCCTTCATGGCGGCGTAGGCTACAGGACCCTCTCCCCTCCGGGGAGAGGGAACTACTGCATCCTGGCTGCGTCGACCTGGACTTGGGTGCGCATCATGTGACGTGGCTCGTCGGGGCGGTAGCCGCCGGTCGCCATGTGGATGGTCGAGCAGTTGTCCCAGATCAGGATGTCGTGCAGCCGCCACTTGTGCCGGTAGATGAACGCGTCGCGGGTCTCGTGGGCGAACAGGAACTCGAGCAGCTGGTCGCTCTCGGCCTCGGGCAGGCCGAGGATACGGGTCGTGTAGCCGGGATCGGCGTAGAGGCAGGTGTCGCCGGTGTAGGGATGGCGCATGACCAGCGGGTGCTGCACCGGCGGCCGGGCGGCGCGCTGGGTGTCGGTCAGCGGCGGCCGCTTGGAGCCCTTGTTCTTGATCATGTCGTCGTAGAACTTGGCGAAGTCGTGCACGGCCAGCCGGCCCTCGATGCGCTGCTTGACGTCGTCGGGCAGCGCCTTGTAGGCGACGCGCATGTCGGCGAACAGGGTGTCGCCGAGCACCTGGCCGTCGCGCACGGGCACCTCGAGGGCGTAGAGGATCGAGGCGCGTCCAGGCAGCCGGTTGTAGGAATTGTCGGCATGCCAGCCCTGGCCGGCGTCGGCCAACCCGACCGCTTTGCCGTCGCGCGTCCGGTTCGATAGGATCAGGAGTTCGGGATGCTTGGGGTGCTGAAACGCGCTCGTGACGTTGATCTCGAGCTTGCCGAAGCGCCGGCTGAAGGCGACCAGAACGTCCTCGTCTATGTGCTGATCGCTGAGCGCGATGACGCCATGGCGGTGCAGCGCGGCCTCGACCGCGGCGAACATCGCGTCGTCCAGGCGATTGAGGTCGAGGTCGCTCACCCGGGCACCCAGCGCGGCGCCGCTCGGCGTGACGGTAACCATCTAGTCTCCTCCCAACGACGTCATCATCACTGGCCGTAGAGGTACTCGCAACTGCGGTCGGCGCCATCGTGCGCCATGATGCGATCGTAGAACGCACCGCCTTGGCTGACCACCGCATCGACCTCCGCGGCGCGCAGGAAGCCGGCCGCGACGGTGCGTTCGGCGGCGGCGCGCAGCTTGGCCTCGTAATCGCCGCGATCCTTGTAGCGCGCCTCGAGCGACGGCCGCCGGTCGTTGGCGAAGCGCCGCTCGGCCTCGCTGCGCGCGAACGGGTTGAACGAGCCGTTGAACCGGTCGGTGAAACCCTCGAAGCCGGCCTTGGCGGTGCGCGTGTTGAATGCCGCGCGCGTGCCGAGCGGAGCCGCCAGCTCGGGCGGCACGATGCCGCCCTGGTCGAGGCCGTCGGCGTCGGGCTTGGGCACCAGCGCTTCGTAGGGGCGGCCGACCTTGGGCGGGATGATGTCGGCGATGCGCTGGGTCTCGAAGCGCGCGCCGAAGTCGAGCCGCGGCGGCCGCAGGTTGCCGACCGGCATCGGCATGTCGGACAGCTTCGGGAACGCCGCCTTGTAGTCCGCGACCGTCACGAGCGTGCCGCCGGCGATGCGCGGGTAGGCCGAAGCCGGCGGCTCGGTGCCGTCGCGCACCCAGCGGTTGATCGCGAGCAGCAGCGCGCGCATCTCGCGATGGTGGTTCATCGGGTTGACGCAGTTCGCGAAGTTGCCGCGGTTGCGCTGGCGGCCGACGAAATGCTGAGCTCCGGCGATCAGATAGATGCGCACGCTGGGATCGATCGCCGCGTCGCGCTTGCCGTCGGGATCGGTGTGGATCAGCGACGCCGCGCGGTTCCAGTACTCGCTCGAGGCGTTGACGTAGAGCAGCTTGGGCACAGCGCCGACGGCGCGCGCCTTGTCGAGAACGGAGGCGCGGGCGCCGCTGACCGGATCCTGCTCGGTCATGCTGGTGAACGGGAAGTAGTCGGTGGGGTAGGCGTGGTCCTCCAGCATGCTGAAATGCCGCGTCGGCATGGCGAAGCGATAGTCGAAGGCGCCCTTGCCGCCCCCCGCGACGTGGATATAGGCGCCGTCGAACACCGGCTTGCTCGATTCGTCGACGTGCAGCCCGCGCAGCAGCATGGTCTGGATGACGCGGCCGGACTGCGAGATGCCAAACATCAGGGTGCGGCTGGGCAGCGGGGCACCCTCCAACGGATGACTGCGCAGGTAGGCGAGCAGGTCGCGGATGCCGGCCAGGCCGGCCGCGACGACCACCGGGTCGCGCGCCGTGTAGGTCAGCTCGTAGAGATGGCCGGGCTCGAAACCCTCCTCGAGGGCGAGCTGGCGCGGCACAGCACCGTCTTGTGTCTCGACGAAGCGCCACCGCGCGCGCGGGATGACCTGGCGTTTGCCGTCGGGGCGATCGCGCTGGGTCAGCACGGCGTCCGGCGCGCCGGCCTGGGCGAACGGATAGGCGAGACCCTGGTTGCCGACGAATCCGGCGGTGCCGCTCGGCGCGTCGACCAGGATCTCGTAGGCGACCTTGCCGGTGATCGGCTTGCCGTTGTCGGTCGCGACCGGCGGCTTGAGGATCAGGCGGCGGTCGTTGGGCCCGCTGGTTGCGACGTCCCACGCCCACGCCGACCACAGCATCGTGAAGCCCTCGTGGAGCAGGAAGGCGTTGCCGAGGTCGGCGGCGCTCGACGGATCGTTGCTCGGCGCCTCATCGAACTGGCCGAGCATCGAGAGGTTGCCGCGGTTGGGCACGTCGTAGAGCAGGGTGCCGTTGGTGCGCGCGCCCTCGACCGGGCGCATCATGAAGAAGTCGGCGCTGAACACCACCAGGCCGCGGGGATCGCGCGGCGCCAGCTTGAGGTCGGCGATCGCCGCGTTGGCTGCCGCCTTCGGGTCGAGCGCGAACCAGGCGCGGCCGCGCAGCTTCTCGTACGCCCCGGCCTTGCCGAACGGCTGGCCGCCGGCGAGCGCGTGGCGCTCGAGGATCTCGATGCGCTCGACCGCGGCGTGGGCGAGGCCACTCCAGGCCAGTGCGACGAGCAGGAACAGGAAACGACGCATGGTTACACCGTCTCGGGCAGCGGTTTGCCGCGGGTCTCGGGCAGGAACGGCGTTGCCGCCAGACCGAGGATATAGATCAACGCCACGACCGTCGCGGCGTATCCGAAGCCGCCGAATTTCGCGATCAAGGTGCCGGCGATCAGCGGCCCGATGCAGGCGACGAAGCGCGGTGCGTTGAAGCAGAACGCCACCGCCGTGGCCCGCATGCGCGTCGGAAACAGCTCGGGCAGCCAGACCGGCATCCAGGAGAATAGCCCGGCGCTGAAGCAGCCGTTGATGGCGGCGACGATCAGCAGCAGCTCGAGATCACTGGTCCACAGGAACAAGATGGGGGTCGTCAGGAACGCCAGCGCGAAGAACAGCAGCACGGTCGGCTTGCGGCCGAACGCATCGGCCAGGAAGCCGAGGCCGATATAACCGCAGACCGCGCCGGCGTTGTAGGCCATGCCGGCGTAGCTCAACCACTGTGGCCCCGGCAGGCCGGCCTTCGCCGCGACCGAGGCGATGTAGGGCGCCACCCAGGACGAGACACCCCACCACGCCAGGGTCGTGGTGAACGACATCAAGAGCGCGGCGATCAGCCGCGGCCGCACCGCGTGGTCGGCGAACACATCATGCAGGGTGAAACGCGCCAGGCCCTGGTCGGATGCCGCCAGGCTGGCGCCGCTGCGGTGGCGCGCCAGCGCCTCGCGGCGGCGCAGGTTCGACTCCTGCCACAGCGCCGACTCCGGTATGCCGCGCCGCAGCCACAAGGTGAAGAACGCCGGCAGCACGCCGATCAGGTACATGTAGCGCCAGGCGTCCGGTCCCAGCGGGCCGACGAACAGCCAGATCAGCGACGCCAGGAAGAAGCCGATGCCGAACCCGCACTGCATCAGACCGGCGCCGCGGCCGCGTGCACGGTCGGGCCACAGCTCGGCGGTCATCGACGTGCCGGTCACCCACTCGGTGCCGATCGCGACGCCGACGACGAAGCGCAGCAGTACGAACGACCACCAGTCCCAGGCGAAGGCGCTCAACCCGGTGGTCAGCGAGTAGGCGAGGATCGCCAGGATCATCATGCGCCGGCGGCCGATATAGTCGGCCAGCACGCCGCCGATGATGCCGCCGATCGCCCAGCCGAGCAGGTTGATGGCCAGCACCATGCCGAAATAACTGGGGATCTGCGGATAGAGGCTGGCGTCGAGCAGTTGGCGCAGCGCCACCCCGAGCGTCAGGACCAGGGCGAAGGTCTCGTAGCCGTCGAACATCCAGCCGAGATTGGAGGCGAGCAGGGCTTTCCACTGGTTGCGCGTCAGCGCGCCGTACCAGGGCTGCGGTCCCGCGACACTGGCCTGGGCCATGTCCGTCTCTCCCGTCGCTCCGCCGTCGGCTTAGGCGCCGTGGCGCTTTTGCGCCGCGATCTTAACCGCTTGGATGATCTCAGGGTAGGCGGCGCAGCGGCACAGGTTGCCCGACAAATAGTGGCGGATGTCGTCGTCGCTCGGGTTGGGGTGCGCGTCGAGCAACTGGCGCGTCATCAGCACAAAACCAGGGGTGCAGAAACCGCACTGGAAGGCGCCGGCCTCGATGAACGCCGCCTGCACCGCGTCGAGCGTCGCGCCGTGCTCGATCGTCTCGACCGCGGCGCCGTCGACGAACGCCGCGAGGTAGAGGCAGCCCGAGACCGCGCGGTCGTCGACCAGCACGGTGCAGCAGCCGCACAGGCCCTGGCCGCAACTCTCGCGCGCGCCGGTGAGCGCGAATTGCTGCAGCAACTCGACGAGGTTGTGGTGCGGCGCGACCTCGGCGGTCACCGGCGCGCCGTTGAGCGTGAACCGGATGGTGCGCGGTGCTGCCATCACGCATCCTCCAACGGCTGGCCTTGCGCGGCACGCAGCGCGCGGTAGACCGCCTCGGGGGTCAGCGGCAGGGACGTCAGGCGCACGCCGACCGCGTCGTCGATCGCGTTGGCGATCGCCGGCGAGACGCTGAAGGTCGCGCTCTCGCCGACGCCCTTGGCGCCGAACGGGCCGCTGCGCTGGGTCGCGTCGACCGCTTGGTTGTCGATGATCGACGGCAGGTCGTGGAAGCCGGGGATCTTGTAATCGGCCAGCGAGGCGTTGGTCACTTGGCCGCCGTCGAAGTCCATGCGCTCGAACATCGTGAAGCCAAGCTGCATGATCGCGCCGCCCGACAGTTGGGTCGCGACGATGTTCGGGTTGATCGGCGTGCCCAGGTCGGCGACGTTGACCAGCCGGGTGACGCGCACGTGGCCGGTCTCGGTGTCGACCTCGACCTCGGCGCCGGCGCCGCCGATCATCCAGAACGGCGTCGCGTTGGACGACATGCCCGTGTGATGGTCCATCGGCACGTAGCTCGGCACGAAGCTGCCGGTGCCGATGACGTTGCCGGCCTGCATGCCGTATTTCTTCTTGAACAGATCGGCGATCGGCAGGTTGCGGCCGGCCGGCAGGCCGAGCTCGGCAGCCAGGGCGTCGAGCTTGGCGCGCGCGTCCTCGGCGGCGAGCTTAACGGCGTGGCCCATGTGGAAGGTCGAGCGCGAGCCCAAGGTCGCCATGTCGTAGGGCGTGACGTCGGTGTCGGGGTGGACGACGCGCACCGCCTCGACCGGCAAGTCGAGAATCTCGGCAGCAATTTGTGCCAGGATAGTGTCCGAGCCCTGGCCCATGTCGACCGTGCTGGTGTAGAGCGCGCAGCTGCCGTCGGCATAGACGTTGACGATCGCGACCGAGGTGGTCGGCGAGATGCTCGCCTTGAAGCCGATCGCGACGCCGCGGCCGCGCTTGACCGGGCCGTCGCCGCGCGCGAACGGCCGGCTCCAGTCGAAGCGCGCCTCGAGAGCGTCGAGCACCTGTTCGATCGCGGCGTCCTGCATGATCGTGCCGGTTGCCTGCGGCCGGCCGTCGCGCAGCAGGTTGCGGCGGCGAAACGCGATCGGGTCGAGCCCGACCTGGCGCGCCAGCAGGTCGGTGTGGCTCTCGTAGGCCCAGACCAGCTGCGGGATGCCGAAGCCGCGCAGCGCGCCGGCCGGCGGCAGGTTGGTGTAGAGCGCCGCCGAGTCGATCCAGACGTTGTCGATGTCATACGGCCCGGCGGCGGTGAAGCCGGATTTCTGGGTCACGCGCGGCCCGATGTCGGCGTAGGCGCCGCCGTTCCAGTAGACCTCGCAGCGGCGCGCCGTGATCTTGCCGTCGCGCGTCACACCGCTTTTGATGCGCACCGTCGTGGCGTGCTTGGTCAGGGTGTAGAACTGCTCCTCCATGGAGAGCGCGACCTTGACCGGACGGCCGGTCAGCAGCGCCAGCGCGGTGACCAGCGCCTC
>JACQAI010000136.1 GCA_016195115.1 Pseudomonadota bacterium | reverse complement strand
TCGGATGCCAGTAGCGCCGCAGGAACGCGCCGCCCGGCGTGTCGAGGCCGACCTCGGTCAAGGTCGCGTCGTGGCGCGGGCGCTGCAGTCCATAGGCGGTGCCGTCGTCAAGCGCGCGCGCCATCAGTCCTCGAGGAACGGCGTCGCCTGCTTGCCGCCCAACCTCAGGTCGAAGCGGAACGCCGGCAGGCCGGGCGGCGCGGCCGGATGATGCTCGGCGACCGCGATCAGCTGCCGGCGCGCACGCGCGTCGCGGATCGCCGCGAGCTGCGGGTCCTCGTCGTTGAGCGGCTCGTCGGGGAAGTAGACGCAGGTGACCAGCGGTCGCATCAGGCCCGAGCCGACGATCGTCATGCTGAGGCGCGGCGCGAACCAGCGGTTGCTGCGCGCGCCCGCCGGATAGCCGCCGGGTTTTATCGTCGTGAACCGATAGCTGCCGTCGCGCTCGGTCGCGGTGCGGCCCCAGCCGGAAAAGTTCGGATCGATCGCAGCACCACTGTTCTTGTCGAGCGGGTGGTTGAAGCGGCCGGCGGCGTTGGCCTGCCAGATCTCCAGCAGCACGTTGACTGCCGGCGCGTCGTTGATGTCGCTGACCCGGCCGAACAGCATGATGGGCTGGCCGAGCGCGCGTGGCCGCCCGTCCGTCAAGCCACCCGTCAGGTCGTTGTCCGACGGCCGGATGAACTGCACCGGGAAGAACGGCCCGACGGTCTGGTGCGCGGTCGGAACGAACCTCGCCGATTTCGCGCCGGTCGCCTTGCGCCGCGTCGACTTCGCTTTCGCCTTGGCCATGCTCAGCGGTTCTCGAACGGCGTCTCGAAGCGGCCGCGCAGCACCATGTCGTGGCTGAACAGCAGCGGCGCGTCGCCTTCCGCGGAGTTGCTGGTGGTGCGCGGCACGTAGCGCGCGATCAGGCGCTCGCGCGCCGCCTTGTCGGGAATGCGGCCGAGGATCAGGTCGGCGTCGTTGAGCGGATCGCCGGGGAAGAACACCTGGGTGACGAGGCGCGCCGCAAAGTTGGCGCCGAACAGCGACAGATGGATGTGCGGCGGCCGCCACCAGCCGATGGTGTCGCCCGGCCGGTCGTCGGGCACCGCGTAACCACCAGGTTTCACCGTCCGATAGCTGTAGCGGCCCTGCGCGTCGGTCACGACCCGGCCGCGGCCGCGGAAATTGCGATCCTCGGGCACCGGCGACGGATCGTTGTGATGGATGTACTTGCCCGAGGCGTTGGCGTGCCAGATCTCGATCAGGCAGTCGGGCACCGGCTTGCCGGCGTCGTCGAGCACGCGCCCCGACACCGTGATGAGCTGGCCGAGCGCACGCGGCTGGCCGGGCGCCTGGCGCGACAGGTCGGCGTCGTCGGCGGTCACCGCGGCGGCGGTGAAGCGCGGCCCGGTGACGTCGGCGAGCGACACCACGCGCGGATAGAACTTGGCCGGCGAGCGCCGCAGCGTGTTGGGATAGCCCTTGATCGAGCGCGTCGGCTGGCTGCGATCGTCGTAGGGCTTGAACGCCTTTGTCGTCTTGCGCTTGGCCATCTCGTCCTCCTAGGCGCGCACGGTGGCTTCCTTGACCGTCAAGTTCGTCAGCTTGTCGCGATCCAGCGCGACGCCGAGCCCGGATTTTTCCGGCAGGCGCATGCGGCCGTCGACGATCGGCATCGGCTCGGCCAGCACGTCGGCCGCGATGACATGATGCCCGGAATCGTTGGCGCGGTGCACCCGCGGCAGCGCGGCCGCGAGGTGCAGGTTGGCGGTCGTGCCGATGCCGGTCTCGAACAGGCTGTGGATCGCCACGTCGAGCCCGAAGCTCGCGGCGACGTCGGCCATGATGCGGTAGTTGGAAACGCCGCCCCACATGAACAGGTCGGCGAGCACGACGTCGATCGCCTCGCGCCGGATCGCCGCCGGCAGGTGGTCGAGCTGGATCACGCACATGTTGGTCGCGACCGGCCGGGTGACGCGGGCGCGCAGGTTGGCCAGGCCCTCGATGTCGTCGGTCGGGTCCTCGTAGAACTCGAGCGCGAGCGGCTCCAGGCGCTGGCACAGCGCGGTCGCCTCGGCAGGGCCGTAGGCGGCGTTGGGATCGAAGCGCAGCTGGGCGTCGGGTCCGAGCGCCTCGCGCAGGCTCTGCATCACCGCGAGGTCGTAGATCGCGCTGGCCGCCGCGCTCTTGTACTTGAAGCAGCGGAAGCCATGCTTGGCGCGCTGCGCCAGGGCGTAGTCGACGACGCCCTTGGCATTCTTGGGATCGCGGAACAGCGCCAGCAGCTCGGCGCGGCCGATCACGCCGGGCACGATCACGGCGGGCAGCGGGCACACGACCTCGATGTCGCGGCGCACGACGCCGCCCATCATCTCGGCGAGGCCGAGGCCCCAGGCCTTGCCGGTGACGTCCCACGCCGCCAGCTCGAGCCCGGCGAACGCCGACCAGCCGTTGCGGCCGTTGCGGTTGTCGAACACCGAGCGGCCGAACGACCGGCGCAGGCCGAGCCGGTCGCGCGCATCGCGGCCGAGCCAGCTCTTGGCCAGGGTCGCGGCCAGCGCGAAGCATTCCTCGGTGCCGAGCGTCTCGCCGATGCCAATGAGGCCGGCGTCGGTCTCGAGCTCGACGACGGTGCGATAGGTGTCGTTCATCACGTACATCGAGCTGACATAGACCATGTCGAGCGGCAGCCGGATGCGCCGCAGGGTGACGGCCGTGATCGCGAGCTTGGTCATGCGGCGATCTCCGCGCGGCGCGTCGCGCGCGCCAGCAGCGCCGGATCGGGCACGATGCCGATCCCCGGACCGTCGGGCAGATTGAGGACGCCGTCGGTGATCACGATACCGTCGATCGCGGCGGGATCGGGGCCGAGGTCGACCGGCTGCAAGTCGGCCGGGGTCGCGCGCGCCAGCTGCTGGAGCAGCGCCGCCTCGACGGCGAGCCCGGAGCCGGCGCCGAGCATCACCTCCGACTGGAACACCCGCGCCAGCGCCGCGAGGCGCAGCGCCACCGCGGCGCCGCCGTGATGGTTCGTCAGGATGCGCATGATCTGCGCGACGCCGCCGCGCAGGATGCCGGCATGCTCGGGACAGGCGCTGACCGCGATCGGCACCTTGGTGCGCGCGGGACCGACCGAGACGTCGATGCCGGGCTCGATCAGCGCCGACACGCCGAGCTCGCGCGCCGGTCCGACCAATGGGATCGCCGCCGCGGCCGGACACGGGCCGAGGTCGAGGCGCAGATCGACGCGCGATCCGAAGGCGCGGCGCAGCGCCGTCAGCAGCGCGACCAGCTGGTCCGGCTCGGCGCCGCTGCACAGCAGCGTGATGGTGGCGAAGCCGTGGCGCGCGACCCGCCCTTCGGCGCGCTCGACCAGGGCGCGCACGCGCGCCGCGCCGGTCAGCTCGGCGGGCGCGTCGGCCCATTTCAGGCGATCGGCGACCGCGACGCGGGCGTTGTGGGTGCCGCCCAGCCACAGCGCCAGCGGCACCCCGGCGCAGCGCGCCGCGAGATCGAGCACGGCGCTGTCGAGCGCGCCGGCGCCGCCGAGGTCGCCCTTTTGCAGGCTCAAGGGCTCGCCGGCGAGCCCGAGCGCCTCGTGGCGCCGGGTGGTGTCGCTCGGCACCGTGCCGACGACCGCGCGGGCGAGCCGCTCGAGGTCGGCCCAGCGACTGCCGTGGTCGCCGCAGGCCGACCAGCCGGTCGGGCCGCTGGCGGCCTCGACGCCGACGACGATGCGGCCGTTGCCGCCCGGCGCCGCAGGCGGCAGCAGCGACAGCGCGACGCGCGTGATCTTGGGTTGGGTCATGGCGGGCCTAGGCTAGAGCCAGAGGTCATGGCTGCGCGACCTGTAAATGCAGGGGGCAATGCAGGGGATCGTGTGGCGGACGGGCGGGTATCAAGCGGGGCAGCGGGAGGCCGTCGGCCCTGAAAGAACAGGCTGGAATCAGGGGATCGCGCGCGGGGCGCGCCGCCGGGATGCGCCGCGGGCCTGCAAGAACAGGCTTGATTCAGGGGCGCGACCGATCTCGACGTCGGGCGGGCGGCGGCAACGTGGCGGCAGGTGTCGGGCGGGGGAGCGGTCATGCGGGACTCTGAGACGCGGCGCGCTCTCTATATATACCAGAGTGGTGAAATATTCAATGCCGATCAGCATAAAAATACCGCGCTCAGAACCGTGGATCGGCGTCGACGATGTCGCCGAGCGCGGCGGCCTTGAACGGGCTCGCCGGCAGGGCTTCGCCGTCGCAGAACCGGACCAGCGGCGCCGGCAGCAGGGTGGCGAGCCCGGCGCCGTCGGCCGTGACGGCCTCGGCCGCCAGCTCGACGACGTGGGCGCCGGCCTGGCCGAGGCGCGCGTGGGCGGCGGCGCGTTGGCGGCGCGTGCGCCGGGTGTCGGCGAGATCGAGCGCGATGAGCTCGGCCCCGGTCCAGAAGGCGAAATCGACCGCGATCGAGGTCGCGCCGTCGGGCACGTGCGCGCGTGGCAGCGGCCGCAACGCCGCGAAGCCGAAATCCTCGACCCGATAGAGATCGCCGAACGGGGCGAGGCGCGCTTGGAGACTTGCCGCATCGCGCGCGACCTGGTGTGCGATGAACGCGAAATAGGCATCGAGGAAGCGTCCCTGGTGCGGCGCCCACGGGTCGCAAAAGTGCTTGAGCTGATCGCGCAGGAACGCAAACTGCGCCGCGCGGTCGATCAGGTGTGCGGCGGTCGGCTGCTCGGCGAAGCGCCAACCGTCGCTGAGCCGAAGCGGCCGCCGCGCCGTCGTTTCGAGCGTGATGCGGTCGAGCGCCGATGGGCCGGCCGTCGTGGCGCCGCCGTAAGGGATCACCCAACGATCGGACCCTGCGGTCGGCACCAAGCAACCTCCTGAGAGCCGCGCGGGCGGCCGGTTTGGCGCTGACACGCGGCCAGCGCGGTCGACGCGGTCGTCATCCTACTGTACGGTCGGGCGGCGGTGCGAGGCGCGCACCGTTTGGCGAGCTCGGGAGACGTTCGTGTCGCGCCTGCTCATCGTTTCGGCCTCTTTTCAGCAATTCGGCGCCGCGGCATTAGACACGTTCCTGACCAACACGCTGCCGGCGGTGTTCGCAGGCGGCTCGGCGCGCGCGCTGGATGGTTCCGTCGCGCTGCACCCGTCAAGCGTCGCGATCGATCGCACGCTCTTTGCCGAGACCATCCCCTATGGCAAGGCCATCGGGCTGGAGCAAGCGCAGGAGATCTGGCGCCCCCTGCGTGCGCGGCGCTTCGAGGAAATCGTGGTCCTCGGCATCGAGCCGATCGGCGACTACGAGGAGATCGTGCTTGCTTGCTATCTCGAGGCGGACAAGAAGGGCTTCCTCGGCCGGCATGGTTTCCAGGATCTGGCTGGCTGGCAGGAGCAGGTGAAGCCGAACCTCGCGCCGCGGGAGGTCCGCCTGCGCGACCTCGGGCCCGAGAAGCGCGAAGACTATATTCAAGGCATCCATCGTTGGCTGGTCACCGAGATGACGAGTGCCGGCTTCGCCGAACCGCGACCGGCGGCCCCGCGCAGCCCCGAAGTCTCGATATACTGGTTTCCTAGGTTGGCGCTCGACTTGGCGCAGCAGACCTACGATCTGCAGGTCGAACGGCACGGGGTATCGTTCTCGACGCTGCTCTACCGGGGCGGCCCGCTGGTCCATACCAGCGACTTCTACCGCGTGCTGGCCAACTTCGTCATGGCGATCGACGGCATCGACACGGTCCTCGACGTCGGCTGCGGCAGCGGGTTGCTTGCCTGCCATCTCGCTGCGTCAGGCCGGTACAAGGCCGTGCTGGGCATCGATTCATCGCGCGACCGGGTGAGCGGCGCGCGCTTGTTTGCCGAGCTCAACGGATCCAGCGCTCGCTTTGACGCCAACAGCATGACCGACATTCGACTGCCGGACCAGGCCGTGGACTTGAGCGTGACCTCCTTCGCCTTGGAGCAAACGGGCGAGCATTTGGCACGCTGCTTCTCCGAAATTCGGCGCGTGACCCGAAAAATGATCGTCCTGTTCGAGCCGACCACCGAGTTCTTTCCGACCCTTGGGAGCCTGTGGCATCTGCCGTACTGGGGCTGGGCCAATCGCTATCAGGAGGTTCTGACGGCATCGGGGCTCGCCTTCGCGACCCGGCCGATCGTGATCTATCACTACTTCAATCCGGGCACGGCGTTCGTCGTCGATCTGCAGAGCCGAGAGCATCCTTGCTTGACCCATCCTCATTTGTTCGGGCAGGCACCCGATGACTGGCCGGGCGGCTTGAAGATCCTTCAGGGCGCCGCTCCATGAGGCCGGGCTACGCTCGATGATCGGGGTGCGGCGCGCGCCGCACCACGCCGTCAATCCGTCAGCAGCAGGCGGTTGACGTATCGGGCTCGCGGGGTCTGGGGGATCCGTGACTCCAGCAACGTCGCGTATCGGCCGGCGCCTCCGCCGAACGACGTGTAGTTCGGGCCCAGGCCGTAACGCACCCAGACCATCAACCGCTCCCCTTGGGTCAGCGGGATGCCCATATGCAGCCCATAGGTATCGGCGAGGATCGCGGATCCCGCCGGGCCGGTCCACACCATCGCCAACTGGCCCAAGCGCTCCTCTGCCGTGTCGCTGGCGTGATAGCCGTCGCCAAGGTGACGAAGCGAAAATCATCGATATCTCGATGCAGGGCCTGCGACACCTTCGCGGGCGTTCCCGACTGTGCGAACGACCACCAGGCGTTGATGTGATAGATCGTCGGCGGGCAGCCCAGATAGCTCTGCGCGATCTGCAGGAGGCGCGGATCGTTGGCGATCTCAATGAGATGCGGACAGCTCAGGATGTCTTCCCGCGCATAGCTCGCGTAGTGGCGCGTGCTCCGCAACGTCTCGAAGTCGCGCGGCATCACGTCGGACGATGTGACGACATGCCCCTCGTAGGCGGGGCGATTCGCGAAATGCGCGCGCATCTCGGCGACGCGCGCGGGTTCGACCAAGACGCCCAGATCGACGATCCCCTCGGTCGCCAGCGTGCTCGCCGTGCGCTCGGCCTCCGGCGCGATCGCTTCCATAAGGGATTCGAAAACGGCTCGCCGGATGCTGATCAGTTTTTCCGCGACCTGCGCGCGCTGCTCCGGACCAGCGACGCACATCGTGTCGAAGTACAAGCGGAATAGCTCGAGATCCTCCGGCGGAACGCCGGCCGGTCTACGATAGATGCCGCGCGTCATCATGCATCGGAGCAAGCCATCATCGCCGCGATCGTAGCCAATCGGCCGGCGACGGTAAATGTGGCGCGCCCCAAGGGGCGTCGCGGCTGCGGGCCGCGACGGCCGGCGTCGGGCGCCTCGTGGCCGTCGCGCTAGACGCGTTCGGACGCCGGCTCGAACGCGGGCGTCCCGGGGGGCCTTGGCGCGCCGTCCGCCCGGATGTCGTGGGACATGTGGGCTACTGCCCACAGAAATGCCCACTATTCGAGTGGGCTGATTTGTGGTTGACGGGCGCTCGGCCACCCCTTGAAATCAAACAAAAATGTTCCCGAATTCGTGGGCACCCGACAAAACCCGCAAAAAGGGACGGAAGCCGTGGACAACGAAGCCCTGTTGCGCGAGATCGCTGGGTATTGCCGCCGCATCGGCATGGCCGAGTCGACCTTCGGCCGGCTCGCGGTCAATGACGGCAAGCTGGTCAGCCGGCTGCGCTTCGGCGGCCGCGTCACGCTCAACACCGTCGAGCGCGTGCAGGCGTTCATCGAGCACCATCAGCCCAGCGCGCGCCGCCGCCGGCTGCACGGCGGCAACGGCAACGGCGCGGCGCTGGCGCCGCTGGTCGGCAAGCTGCCCGCCGAGACCGGCTCGGCGCGCGACTTCCGCTTCTACGACAACCGCCAGAAATATCTCCTGTTCGTGAATACGTGCGGCGAAAAATGGGTGGTGGCGCAGCGCGTCGCCATGGAGCTCGCCAACATCCATCCGCGGCCGCCGGCGGTGCGCCTGTTCGACGCCGGGGTCGGCGACGGCACGGTGCTGACGCGCACCATGCGCGCGATGCACGACCGCTATCCGACCATGCCGTTCTACATCGTCGGCAAGGAGATCACGTGGCTGACGCCCAACTCGGTGACTGCCGCGACCAGCATGGTGTGGCACGAGCTCAGCCTCACGGGCAGCACGTCGCACGAGTTCGAGGAGCAGATCACCGCGCTGCAGCCGTTCCTGTCCGAGCACTGGCGCGCCAAGATGAGCAAGACCTCCGGCAATCCGGTGTACGAAAAACCGGTCGTCCTGGTGATCTACCGCGACGACTATAAGTTCCTGCTCGACCAGGTGCGGCCGCGCCGCGGCGCGACCCGCGCCGACTACGACCTCGTGATCGCCTCGCAGCCCTACCGTGCCCGCGCCTCGGTCGAGTTCAAGGCGCGCAAGGTGGTGGCGCCGCTGGCGCGCGCGCTCGGGCCGGGCGGCCGGCTGATCGCGATCCACAGCCATGGCCGCGATCCCGGACTCGAGGTCGCCCAGCAGGTCTGGCCGGGCGAGGACCCGTTCACCACCGACCGCCACCAGATGCTGCGCGCGGTCAAGCTCGAGCTCGGCAGCGCCGGGCGCGACCTCAATTTCAACGCGTACTCCGACGCGCGCTCGCTGTTCCGCTACGACATGCACACCCTGCCGAGCGAGATCAGCGACACCATCGGCACGTCGACCCTGTTCGCCGCCTGGAACGCGGCGATCTACGTCGCGCAGATCGAGGACCAGCGCCTGTCCGAGGCGGTGCTCAGCGGCGCCTACCTCGACGCCACCCGGTCGGTGCTGCAGAAGCACGGCGGCTTGTGGTTCTGGGACGAGTCCTACGTGATCTCGCGCAAGCGCGACTCGGCATGAGCCCGGCGCCCGCCATCGCGCCGCGCGGTGCGACCAATGTCGCGGCGGCCGACGTGCGCGTAACCGCGCTGCTGGCCGCCGCCAGCCTCGAGATCCCGGCCCACGACCCGGCGGCGGATGCCGCATGCCGCGATCTCCTGGCGCCGGGCACGGCGATCCATATCCATCACCCGACCGACGGCTCGACCCAGGACATCGTCGCCACCGCGGCGCGATTGACGCGGGCCGGCCTGACGCCGGTGCCGCACATCGCGGCGCGCGCGCTCGAGAGCTTCACGCGGCTCCACGATTACCTGGCGCGCGCGGTCGGCGAGGCCGGCGTGACGCGCGTCCTGGTGATCGGCGGCGACAACGAGCGGCCGGCCGGGCCCTATCGATCGAGCTTCGAGCTGCTCGAGACCGGCCTGTTCCAGAAGCACGGCATCCGACAGGTCGGTATCGCGGGCTATCCCGAGCGCCATCCCGGCATCGCGGGCGCGGCGCTCGACGCGGCGCGCGCTGCCAAGCTGGCGCTGATCCGCGCGTCGGGGCTCGAGCCGTACGTCGTGACCCAATTCTGCCTGGAGGCGGCGCCGATCAGCGGCTGGATCGCGGCGATGCGCGCCGGCGGGGTCGATTGCCCGATTTATGCCGGACTCGCCGGACCGGCGCCGGTCGCGACCCTGGCGCAATACGCCGTGCGCTGCGGCGTCGGCGTGGCGATCCGCTCCTTGGCGGGCGGCCAGACCGCGCTCGCCCGCATGGTCCGCGAGGCCGGGCCCGAGCCGATCCTGCGCGCCCTGGCGCGCGCCGATCACCCGCCCGACGGCCTGCATGTCTTCAGCTTCGGCGGTGTCGCGCACACCGCGGCGTGGCTCGCCGCCGCAATACGGGGGGACTTCACCCCGTGACGCGCCGGCGCTAGCGTGCGCCGCCAAAGCCGCCGTTCCGGGAGGTTGACATGACGACCCGCACCACACCGCCGTTCCGCGCCGATCACGTCGGCAGCCTGCTGCGCACCCCGGGAGTGCTGACGGCGCGCGAGGACCACAAGCAGGGCCGTATCTCGGCCGCCGACCTGCGCCAGGCCGAGGACGCCGGTATCCGCGAGGCCGTCAAGCTCCAGGAGGACGTCGGCCTGCAGGGCGTCACCGACGGCGAGTATCGCCGCGGCTCCTGGCACATGGATTTCCTCTACCAGGTCGGCGGCGCGACCAAGGTGCAGGACAACCTCAAGGTCCAGTTCCGCAACGAGCAGGGCGTGGTCGAATTCACCCCGGCGGCGCTGCGCGTGACGGCCAAGCTCAAGCTCGACACCTGCATCTTCGGCGACGACTTCACGTACCTGAAATCCGTGACCAAGAAGACGCCGAAGCTGACCATCCCGTCGCCCAGCATGATGCACTACCGCGGCGGCCGCGCCGCGATCGACACGCAGGTCTATCCCGACCTCGACCAGTTCTGGATCGATCTCGGCCGCGTCTACGCCGACGAGATCGCGGCGCTGCACAAGCTCGGCTGCACCTATCTGCAGCTCGACGACACCAGCCTCGCCTATCTCAACGATCCGACCCAGCGCGAGTACGTGTCCAAGCTCGGCGGCGACGGCATGGCCCAGCATTTGACCTACATCAAGCTGATCAACGCCGCGCTCAAGGACAAGCCCGCGGACATGACGGTGTGCACCCACATGTGCCGCGGCAATTTCCGCTCGTCATGGGTCGCATCGGGCGGCTACGACCACGTCGCCGAGGCGCTGTTCGGCGAGCTCAAGGTCGACGGCTTCTTCCTCGAGTACGACGACGCGCGCTCGGGCGGCTTCGAGCCGCTGCGGTTTGTCCCCAAGGGCAAGCTGGTCGTGCTCGGGCTGGTCACCACCAAGAAGGCCGCGCTCGAGGGCAAGGACGCGCTCAAGCGGCGCATCGACGAAGCCGCGAAGTACGTGCCCTTGGAGCAGATCTGCCTCAGCCCGCAATGCGGCTTCTCCTCGACGGTCGACGGCAACGCCGTGACGATCGACGAGCAGATCGCCAAGCTCCGCCTCGTCGTCGACACCGCCCGCGACGTCTGGGGCTCGGCTTAGTCCCTTACTGGGCAAGCTGTCCCGCCACAACAACCCGTCATCCTCGCGCTAGGCGCGAGGATCCACGCCTGAGGCGCGTGACGGTCGCTACCGGGCGTTCCAGATCGTCCTTGGTGCGGCGCGGCAGCTCCCAAGGCGTGGTTCCTCGCGCCTAGAGCACGATGCGTTTGAGTTG
>JACQAI010000606.1 GCA_016195115.1 Pseudomonadota bacterium | reverse complement strand
GCCCGGCTATGTCGACACCGACATGGTGGCCGCGGTGCCGCCCGACATCCTCAAGAAGATCATCATGCAGATCCCGGTCGGTCGGCTCGGCGCGGCGATCGACATCGCCCGGGCGGTGCTCTACCTCGCCAACGATGATTCCGGCTTCATCACCGGCTCGACCATCTCGATCAACGGCGGCCAATACATGCTTGGCTGAGGCCGTCGCGCTAGTCTCGCAACGCTTGGGCAGCCCATGACCACGGACCGCGCGGCGGCGCGCGCGACTGCGCTCGGCATCTCCGCGATCTGCCTGTGGTCGACCCTGGCGCTGCTGACCCGCACCGTCGGCGCGCTGCCGCCGTTCGAGCTGACCGCGCTCAGCTTCGGCGTCGCGGCGCTGCTCTACCTGGCGAAGTGGCTGGTCGCCGGCGAGGACGTGCGCGCGCGCTTGACGCTGCCTGCGGCGGCGTGGCTGGTCGGCGTCGGCGGCTTGTTCGGTTTCCATCTGCTCTATTTCATCGCGCTGCAGCTGGCGCCCGCGGTGCAGGCCAACCTGATCAACTATCTGTGGCCGATCCTGATCGTGTTGTTCGCGGCGAGCGGCGATCTGCGCACGAGTCACGTGCTGGGTGGGCTGGCCGGCCTTGCCGGCACCGTGGTGCTGGTCGGCGGCGGCGGCGCCGGTTTCGATCCCGGCTACGTGCTCGGCTACGCGGCCGCATTCGCGGCGGCGCTGATCTGGGCGGCCTATTCGGTGCTGAGCCGGCGGCTGGCGCGCGTGCCGAGCGACGCGGTCGGCGGCTTCTGCGCCGCCACCGCGGTGCTGGCGCTGCTCTGCCATCTCGGTTTCGAGGCGACCCGTTGGCCGAGCGGGCTCGGCTGGTGGGCGGTGCTGGGGCTCGGGCTGGGTCCGGTCGGTGCTGCGTTCTTCCTGTGGGACGTCGGCGTCAAGCGCGGCAATCTCCGAGTACTCGGGAGCGCGTCGTACCTGGCGCCGTTCCTCTCGACCATGCTCCTGATTGCGTTCGGCCACGCCCGGTTGAGCCTCGACATCGCGATCGCCGGCCTACTGATCGGCGGCGGCGCGATACTGGGCTCCTATGAAATGTGGCGGGCGCCGCCGCAGGCGGCGTCATGAGCGAGCCGCGCACGCCCACGCCCGCGGAGGTCCGCGGCGTGGTCGGCGGCGCCATGCTAGCCATGTTCCTGTTTGCGCTCGACCAGACGATCGTCACCCCGGCGCTGCCGCCGATCGCGCGCGAGCTCGGCGATTTCGCGCTGATCTCATGGATCGTCACCGCCTATCTGCTGACCTCGACGTGCGTGACGCCGATCCTCGGCAAGCTCTGCGATCTCCACGGCCGGCGCTGGATCCTCGCCGGCTGCCTCGTCGTCTTCATGGCCAGCTCGGTACTGTGCGCGCTGGCGCCCGACATGCTGACCCTGATCATCGCGCGCGGGCTGCAGGGCGTTGGCGGCGGCGGCCTGGTGCCGGTCTGCCAGGCGGTGATCGCCGACGTCGTGTCGCCGCGCGAGCGCGGCCGTTTTGCGGCATACTTCTCGATCGTGTGGGCGACCTCGGCGGTGCTCGGCCCGGTCGTTGGCGGGCTCTTGACCGAATATTTCGGCTGGCCGTGGATCTTCTGGATCAACCTGCCGCTCGGCGCGGTCGCGCTCGTGATCGTCGACCGCGCGCTGCGCCGCCTGCCGGTCGTACGGCGCCAGGCGCCGATCGATTATCTGAGCGCGCTGCTGCTGACCGGTGCGGCGGTGGCCCTGCTCGTGGTGCTGTCGCTCGGCGGCAAGCGCTTGGCGTGGACAGCGCCCGAGACCGTGGCGTTGGTCGCCGCGGCGCTGGTGCTGGGCGCGCTGTTCGTACGCCAGCAGACCCGGTCGGTCGAGCCGATCCTGCCGCCGCGCTTCCTGGCCGACGGCGTCATCCGCCCGGTGCTGGCGGCGAGCTTTCTGATCTACGGCAGCTACCTGGCCGTCACGGTGCTGGCGACGATCTACTACCAGGTCGCGCTCGGCGTCTCGGTCGGCACCGCCGGCCTGCTCATGATCCCCCTGATGCTGTCGAGCACGCTGACTGCCAACATGGCCGGGCACTACTCGCAGCGCACCGGCCTCTACAAGCGGCCGGTGCTCGTCAGCCTGCCGATCGCGATCGTCGCGACCGCATTGCTGGCGCTGCTCGCCGACCGGCTGGCGCCCTGGGAGGCCGCGGCGCTGATGACGTGCGTCGGCTTGGGCGTCGGCCCGACCTTCCCGTGCAGCACGGTGTCGGTGCAGAACGCGGTCGATCGCCACGATCTCGGCACCGTCAGCGGCGCGCTGGCGTTCACGCGCTCGCTCGGCGCCGCGATCCTGATCGCCGGCGCCTCGGCGTTGGTGCTCGGCTTGGCGGTCGATGCCCTGCCCGGCGCCGACGCCACGCTCTCGCTCGAGGATCTCGCGCGCCATGAGCTGTCCGCGCCGGCGCGCGCCGCGGTCGCGCATGCGTTCGGCGTGACGTTCGGCGCGCTTACGGCGGGCTTCGTGGTCAGCCTGGCGATCTTCGCCCGGGTCGAGAACCGCCGCCTGCAGGACACGCCCGGGATCAGCCGCGCGCCGGCGCCCGACCGGACGCCTTAGCGCGGGACATCATCGCCTGAAAGGCGCAAGAGTCGGACTTGCCAGCCGTTGGGCGTGGCATCAAAGTGACGCGCATGCGGAAGACGAAAATTCATCACAGCAAAGTGGAATTCGACGGGCGCAGCGCCGCTACGCGGTCGAGGCCCGGCATCGCTGAACGTGTCCGCGAGGTCCGAAAAACTGCGCGGACGCCGCACGCCACCGGCCCGGTGGGCATTTGGGACGGCAAGTCGAAACGCTCATCAATCGAGCACGATAGCTAGAAGAAATCTCGATCAGACGGAGCAACTCTCTGCCCGTCATTGCGAGGAGCGTAGCGACGAAGCAATCCAGGAGCCTTCTGGATTGCTTCGCTCCGCTCGCAATGACGTGAGACTGGTGGAAGCCGACCCTCCAAAACTTGCCGGCTACTCGGCGGCGGCGCGCGCCTGGGCGCTCTTGAGTACCGCGGCGGCCTCCTTCGCGACCACCGTGCCCTCGAAGAAGCGCGGGTTCTGCGTGCCCCACAGCCGAACGGCGTTGGCGAACGTGAAGTCGCGGAAATCGTCGGCGGTGATGAAGCCGTCCTCGACCAGCTCGTGGGCCTCGGGCACCGGATGGAGCATGTTCGGAACGTCAAAGTGCCCGATGTCGGAGCTGAAGATCGCGTTGATCCGGGCGCCGAACGGGTTGGCCTTGCCGAACGCGGTGACGTTCATGCGGTCGTCGGCCTCGCAGCCGAAATAGAACGGCTTGGCGTAGAGGTCGATCCAGTCCTCCTTGCGCGTGATCTTGCACGCCGCGTAGTCGTCGAGCTCCGGCACGCCGCCGGTCAGCTCGTCCTCTTCCTTGCTCGGCCAGCCGTCGCGCCGCCCGAGCTCGGCGGCGTAGTCGTCATAGCCGTACTTGTCGACTAGGCTCTTGAGCAGTTTGCGGTCGAGCTTGCTCGGGTCCATGTAGGCGATGCCGTCCTTGCCGCGCCGCTCCCAATGCTCGATCAAATCGGCGAACAGCTGGCAGCCCCAACCGACGCCGCCTTCGAGGAAGGCGAAGCGCACGTCCGGGAATCGCCGCGTCACGCCGCCGAGGAACAGCGCCTTGGCCACGGCATGGCCGGCGGCGGCGAAGTGTCCGATATGGTTGAAGGTGAAGTTGCTTGGCGAGTTGCGCATGCCGAAGCTGCGGCCGCCGGTATGGAAGGTCGGCGCGATGCCGAGCTCACGGCATTTCTGCCAGACCGCGTCGTAGTTGTGCGCGCTGTCGATGCCGATATGGTCGAACGCCACCGTGTAGCGCGCGAGCGCCGGATCGATCTTCTCGGCGGCGGGTGCGCGCCGCGCGATGTTGCTGCCGAACATGGCGACCTTGGTGCCGAGCTGCTTGGTGCAGAACTCGAGCTCGGCGATCGCCTCCTCGGGCGTGTGCATCGGGATCACCGCCGCGGGGGTCAGGCGGTCGCTCAGCTTGGCGAAGAAGTCGGCCGAGACGATGTTGTAGCCGCGCACCACCGCGTGCCGTGTTTCGTCGTCGGCGATGCGGTGGATGCCCAGCCCGGCGGTCGGGTAGATGATCGCGAAGTCGAGGCCGAGCTCGTCGAGCCGGTCGTAGAGCATGCGCGGCATCATGGCGGTGGCGCGGTCGCGGGTGTTCGTGGATTGGCGCGACCAGTAGCCCTCCATGGCGACGCCGCGCTGCTGGCGCTCGGCGACCGACAGGGTCAAGGCGTCCGGGATGCGCCGCTGGCTGGCCAGGAAACCGTCCGCCGCCTTGTCGCCGGCCGCCTTGCGCATGCGCTCGGCGAACACCGGGTTGTACTCGACCCAGTGGCCGTCGCCATCGACGATCGGGTGCTTGAGGCCGGCACGAACGTCTGCGGGGCTGCGATGCGGGCTCATAATCCCTCCACGGTCAGCGCGAAATCTCGACCACCTACGGTAGCGCCGTCGGCGCGCGCGTGCAACGAAGCGCCGCAGGCGGGGGCTGGGCTGACGTCCGAGGCGGCCGCGGGCGCCGCCGAACGCGCTTGAAGCCGCGCGGTATCGGCGTTACCTGCCCCGTGAAACCCATCCCCGCCGGAGCCTGAGCGCATGTCTTTTGCGACCAAACGGATGAGCGAGCAGCCGGAGGCGGTCGCGCCCGACGGCTCCGAAGTCCGCATTCTGTGCGCCCTGGCCGGCGGCAGCATGGCGCACTTCACCCTGCCGCCGGGCGCCGCGTCGCGGCCGGTGGCCCACCGCACCGTCGAGGAGATCTGGTATTTCGCGTCCGGACAGGGACGGATCTGGCGGTCGCTCGACGGTCGCGAGGACATCGTCACGGTCGAGCCCGGGACCTCGATCACGATTCCGGTCGGGACGCGGTTCCAGTTCCGTTGCGATGGCGCGGAACCGCTGACGGCGGTCGGTGTGACCATGCCGCCGTGGCCCGGCGAGACCGAGGCCTACGCCGTGCCCGGCCCGTGGCCGCCGACGACATGAGTCGGGCCGAGCGGCCGGTCGCCCACCGCTCGTGTTAAGCTCCCGGCTGATGTTTCCCGACGTCGTCGACCTGCGCGACTTCTACGACACCAGCCTCGGCCAGGTGGCGCGCCGCATGATCCGCCAGCGCGCGCGGCTGATCTGGCCCAATCTCGCCGGCATGAGCCTGCTCGGGCTGGGCTATGCCACGCCCTATCTCAGGGTGTTCCAGGACGAGGCGGCTCGCGTGGTCGCCGTCATGCCGGCGTCGCAGGGCGTGCTGCACTGGCCGCGCGACGAGCTCAACCTCGTGACCCTGGCCGACGAGGCCGAGCTGCCGCTCGCCGACTTCTCGATCGACCGCGTCATGCTGGTCCACGCCGTCGAGTGCACCGAGCAGCTGCGCCCGATGCTGCGCGAGGTCTGGCGCGTGCTCGCGGGCAGCGGCCGCCTGCTGGTCGTCGTGCCCAATCGCCGGGGCATCTGGGCGCGTGTCGACCGCACGCCGTTCGGCCAGGGCCATCCGTTTACCCAGTCGCAGCTGTCGCGCCTGCTGCGCGACAGCCTGTTCACGCCGGTGCAGTCGGCCAACGCCCTGTTCGTGCCGCCGAGCCGCAGCCGCATGCTGCTGGCCTCGGCGCGCGCCTGGGAGCAGCTCGGCCATCGCTGGTTCCAGACCTTCTCGGGCGCGATCATGGTCGAGGCCGAGAAGCAGATCTATGCCGCGACGCCGCTCCGGCGCCCGGCGCGCCTGCGGCCGATGCTGCTGCCGGCCGTGACGGGCGCCCGCTAGGCGCAGCGCTCGCGGAGCTTTCGCTCTGCCGCGCGGGCCGATTGCGCTCGCGGGGCTTTCGCCCCTGCCGCGCGGGCCGATTGCGCTCGCGGGGCTTTCGCCCCTGCCGCGCTACGCCATCATGCGCAGCGCGTACATCAAGGTCTCGCCCTCGGCGTCGACCATGGCGACCAGGGTTTCGTTCGCCGCGGGCGACGCGGCAGCGTCGGCGATCCGATAGCTGCCATCGGCCGCGCGCAGCACCTGCGTCTCGAGTTTGCGCGTTCGCGACAAGGTTTCGGCTTGGGCGAGCGCGGTTTCGATCGCAGCGCTCGGCACGCGGTGACGGGTCATGCGCGAGACTCCTTGAAGGACCTGATCGGAGACCGCGCTGTGATACACGGAGGGTGTTGATGCGACGTTAATCACGCGCGCCGCAAATCGCTCAGGTGATGAACGTTTCTTAACCCGCCGACGGCTTGCGGCTGAGCAGGAACACGGCCTGCTCGCCGAACAGGTTGGCGAACGCGCCCTGGCGCTCGCGAACGTGATGGCCGGTGCGATCGAGCGTCAGCGCGCGCTCGATCGTGATGCCCATGCGCCGCGCCAGATCGACGAAATCGGTGATCGTGCACAGATGGATGTTGGGTGTGTCGTACCAGTCGTGCAGCAGGGTGTGAGTGCGCGGCATGCGCCCGGCGACCAGCAGCTGCAGGCGGACGCGCCAGTAGCCGAAGTTGGGAAACGACACGATGGCGTGCCGGCCGATGCGTACCAGCTCGCTGAGCACGCCCTTGGGATTGACTGTCGCCTGCAGGGTCTGGCTCAGCACCACGTATTCGAAGGCATCCGACGGATAGTCGTGCAGGTCGGTGTCGGCGTCGCCCTGGATCACCGACAGGCCCTGGGTGACGCAGGCGTTCACGCCCGCTTGCGACAGCTCGATGCCGCGCCCGTCGACCGCCTTGAAGTGCATCAGATAGTCGAGCAGCATGCCGTCGCCGCAACCGACGTCGAGCACGCGCGAGCCTGGCGCGATCATGTCGGCGATCAACTGCAGATCGATGCGGATGCCGTCGCGCCGCACGCCGCCGCTGTCGCGGGCACCGCCGTCGCGGCGCGGCGTCGCCAGATCGATCGCGGTCATCGCCGTTGCAGTCCGCGATGCTCGGCGCAGCCGTTGAGGAAGCCGGCGAGCACGGCCCAAAACTCCGGCTCCTCGAGCAGAAACGAGTCGTGGCCGCGGTCGGTCGGGATCTCGACGAAGCTGACGTTGGCGGCAACTGCGTTGAGCGCATGCACCAGCGCCCGGCTCTCGGCGGTCGGGAACAGCCAATCCGACGTGAACGAGACCACGCAGAAGCGCGTCGCGGTGCCGCGGAAGGCGTCGGCGAGCACCCCGCCGTGCTCTGCGGCAAGATCGAAATAATCCATCGCGCGCGTGATGTAGAGGTAGGAATTGGCGTCGAAGCGCTCGACGAAGGTCGAGCCCTGGTGGCGCAGGTAGCTCTCGACCTGGAAGTCGGCATCGAAACCGAACGACAGGCTCGGCCGGTTCTGCAGGTTGCGGCCGAACTTGCGGTGCAACGACATCTCCGACAGGTAGGTGATGTGCGCCGCCATGCGCGCCACCGCCAGCCCGCGGTGCGGGTACCGCCCTTCGACCAGGTAATCGCCGTTGCACCAGTCGGGATCGGCGACAATCGCCTGGCGACCGACCTCGTGAAAGGCGATGTTCTGCGCCGAGTGGCGCGCCGCCGTGGCGATCGGCACCGCCGCGAACACGCGCTCGGGGTAGGCCGCCGCCCACTGCAGCACCTGCATGCCGCCCATCGAGCCGCCGATGACGCAGAACAGCTTGTCGATGCCGAGATGGTCGATCACGCGCACCTGCGCGCGCACCATGTCGGCGATCGTGATCATCGGGAAGCTGAGGCCGTAGGGCCGGCCGGCCGCCGGATCGAGGTCGCGCGGACCCGTGGTGCCCATGCAGCCGCCGAGCACGTTGACGCAGATCAGGAAGTAGTGCTCGGGATCGAGCGTCTTGCCCGGCCCGACCATCATGTCCCACCACCCCGGCTTGCCGGTCACCGGGTGCGGCTCGGCGACGAACTGGTCGCCGGTCAACGCGTGCAGGATCAGGACCGCGTTCGAGCGATCGGCGTTGAGCGTGCCGTAGGTCTGATAGGCGAGCCGGAACGGCGCCAAGTCGACCCCGCAATCGAGCCGCAACGGCTGGTCGTGCGAGAAGTCGAGGCGATGTCCGGGAAGCTGATCAGACAGGAGAGGATTGGCCGGGATGAGGCCGAGCGCGGCCGAGCCGGACGGAGCATTCATATTGGGCGGTTACCACTCCCAGGGTGCTTTCGGAACCAGAAGGCGCAACCTCGGGCTTGGACGAGGCCGCTGTCAATGTTTACTTTACTTTCAAGCGCGAGATGTGGCTATTCCTATCGCGCTTCGCCGCCTGGTTGGACCCGGCGCCGAGCCAACCGTCACAACCCGACCGCTGAACCGGATCATGCCGACCAAGGGCGCCCTGGACGAACTGCGCCAACAGATCGACCGCATCGACGACCAGATCCACGATCTGCTCATCGAGCGCGCCGCGTTGGCCGGGCAGGTCGCCTCCGCCAAGGGCGGGCGATCGAGCATGTGGCGGCCGCAGCGCGAGGTGCAGATCCTGCGTCGGCTGGTGCGCCGCCACCGCGGCGCATTTCCGCGCGCCGCCGTCGTGCGGATCTGGCACGAGATCATGGGCGCGATGCTGACCCTCGAGGGCCGCTTCTCGGTCGCGGTGTGCGCCGCGCCCGACCGGCCCGGCTTCTGGGACCTGGCGCGCGACCACTTCGGCACGATTGTCACCATGACACCTTTCCAGGGCGCCGGCGCCGTGATGCGCGCGGTGACCGACGATGCCAACGTCGTCGGCGTACTGCCCTGGCCGCGCGATGGCGAGACCGATCCGTGGTGGCCCTATCTGATGGGCGGCGCCGCCCGGGCGCCGCGCATCGTCGCGCGCCTGCCGGTCGGCGGCGGCGAGCCGGCGACCAGCGCCGTGGCGGTCGCGCGTGCCGCGGCCGAGCCGACCGGCGACGATCGCTCGTTCCTCTGCATCGAGGCGAGCGACGAGATCAGCCGCACCCGGCTGATGTCGCGCCTGTCGGCAGCTGGCTGCGACGTCGGCTTCATCGCCACCCATCGCGACCGCGCCGACCAGCCGGCGAGCCTGCACCTGGTCGAGGTCGCGGGCTTCATCGGGCCCGACGACGCCAAGCTCGCGGCGATTCGCGGCAGCGCGCCGGATGCCATCCGCCGCGCCCAGTGGCTCGGCGCCTACGCCGTGCCGCTTGGCGATCCGACCCCGGCGAAGCCGCCGGCCAAGACGTGAGGAACACCATGGCGCAGACCGTACCCTCCGCCCGCGCCGCGGCGCCCGCCGCGCCGGAGCCGCGACCCGGCATCATGGACATTGCTGCCTATGTCGGCGGCGAGAGCAAGATCGCCGGCGCGCACCGCGTCATCAAGCTGGCGTCGAACGAGAGCGCGCTTGGGCCCAGCGCCAAGGCGATCGCCGCCTATCGCGCGCTCGCCGACGGGCTGCACCGCTATCCCGAGGGCGGCTCCGAGGCGCTGCGCGACGCGCTCGGCGCACGCTACGGGCTCGACCCCGCGCGCATCGTCTGCGGCGCCGGGTCGGACGAGCTGATCGCCCTGCTGGTGCGCGGCTACGTCGGCCCAGGCGACCAAGTGGTCTACAGCCGTCACGGCTTTCTCATGTACCCGATCGCCGCCCAGGCCGCGGGCGCGACCGCGATCGCGGCGCCCGAGCGCAACCTGACCGCCGATGTCGACGCGCTGCTCGCCGCGATCACGCCGCGCACCCGCATCGTGTTCCTCGCCAACCCGAACAACCCGACCGGCACCTACATCACGGCCGAGGAGCTCAAGCGCCTGCAGGCCGGCCTGCCGCGCTCGGTGCTGCTGGTGATCGACGCCGCCTACGCCGAATTCGTCGTGCGCAACGATTACAGCGCCGGCGAGGATCTGGTGGCGGCGCACGACAACGTCGTGATGATGCGCACGTTCTCCAAAATCTACGCGCTCGCCGCGTTGCGGCTCGGCTGGGCCTATTGCCCGCCCGCGGTCGCCGACGTGCTCAACCGCATCCGGGGCCCCTTCAACGTCAACGCCGCGGCGCAGGCGGCGGGCGTGGCGGCGCTGCTCGACCAACCCGCGTTCGACGCCGCGCGCACCCACAACGACGTCTGGCGGCCGTGGCTGACCGAGGCGTTGACGCGCCTCGGCCTGACCGTGACGCCGAGCGTCGCCAACTTCCTCTTGGTGCATTTCAAGAATGCCGAGGCGGCCAACGAGCACCTGCTCGGCCACGGCATCATCACGCGCAAGATGGCGGCCTACGGCCTGCCGAACTGCCTGCGCATCTCGGTCGGCACCGAAACCGAATGCCGGGCGGTCGCCGACACGCTCGCGGCGTTCGTCAAACAGGGCTGATGGCGATGACCGACGCGCCCTTCCGCCGGCTCGTCGTCATCGGCATCGGGCTGATCGGCTCGTCGCTGGCGCGCGTCGTTCGGCGCGAGCGCTTGGCCGAGCGCATCGTCGGCGTCGATATCGGCGCCGACGTGCGCGCCCAGGCACTGGCGCTCGGCATCGTCGACGAGGTCGAGGCCGACCCCGCGCAGGCCGTGGCCGGCGCCGACCTGGTGGTCATCTGCACGCCGGTCGGCGCCTACGCCGGCATCGCTCGCACGATCGGTCCGTTGCTCGCCGACGGCGCGATCGTCACCGAGGTCGGCTCGGTCAAGCGCGCCGCGATTCGCGACATCGCGCCCCATCTGCGCCCCGGCGTCGCGTTCGTGCCCGGCCATCCGGTCGCCGGCACCGAGCACTCCGGACCCGAGGCCGGCTTCGCCGAGCTGTTCGAGGGGCGTTGGTGCATTTTGACGCCATTGCCCGACAGCGATGCCGCGGCGGTCGCGCGCGTCACCTGGCTGTGGCAGCGCGCCGGCAGCCTGGTCGAGACCATGGAGGCCGATCACCACGATCTGGTGCTGGCGATCACCTCGCATCTGCCGCATCTGATCGCCTACACGATCGTCGGCACCGCGACCGATCTCGAGGACCATCTCAAGGGCGAGGTGATCAAGTACTCGGCCGGCGGCTTCCGCGACTTCACCCGCATCGCCGCGTCCGATCCG